>NZ_JBVVUU010000001.1:6796-249792 GCF_056032925.1 Aeribacillus sp. JST-2 | reverse complement strand
GATGACTTTCACCTGTAAATCATACGCTAAATTTCTTTGCTGGCTCGGCGAAAGTTCATCATTAAATATGACAAGATCCACTTCCAGCTCTTCAACTAACCGTTTCACCTCTGCCAATTTGCCTTTTCCGATATAGGTTGAAGGTTCAGGACGCAAACGATTTTGAGTGCATACGGCCAACACGTTTCCGCCAGCTGTTGCCGTCAGCGACTTCAGTTCCTCCATGGAATAAAAAAATGGTTCCTCATCTGTTTCAGGCAATCTCACCCCAACAAGGATGACTTTTTCATTTTGCTGATTCACCTTCTACCTCCTTGTCAGCTAAATCAATATAGGAAAACAGTTCAAAATTAAGATTACCAAATAGAAGCCATTTAAGCCATTGAAAAAATAGAATCGATATTCTCGGCTTTTTCAAGTAAGATCCATCCCTATCTAGCTGCCAGCTATTTTCCATCGATTCATCTGTTTTGAAACGAAAAAAAAGCAGCCTTCCCGACTGCTCTCGCCCTTCTTTAGCTCCAATTTTTGCGTCAATTTTTCGTTTTAGTGCTCCAGCTTTCAAACCGTTAAGATCAGATCTTCTTCTTTTACAAGCTGCAAATCTTCTTTTCCGTATTTATCCGATAAAAGTAGCCTCATTGCTTGGGCCCGAATGGATTTTTCAATAATGTTCCGCACATACCTTCCGTTTGAAAAATTTGTCGGATGAGTGGAGTGTTTGACCTTTTCTAAATGCTCCTTTAATTTGCTTTCCGCCTCTTTGCTGAAGCGATATTCTTTTTCCTCCATCATTTTTCCTGCAATTTCCATCAGTTCATCGACTGCATAATCGGGAAAGTCAATGACAATCGGAAACCGGGACTCCAGTCCGGGATTTAAGGATAAAAAACGATCCATCTCTCTTGGATACCCGGCTAAAATCAATACAAAATCGTGCTGCTTATCTTCCATATGTTTTACAAGGGTATCAATAGCTTCCTTGCCAAAGTCTTTTTCTCCTCCGCGGGCCAAGCTATACGCCTCATCAATAAACAAAATGCCGCCGATCGATTTTTTTACAAGATCGCGCGTTTTTTGCGCAGTATGGCCGATGTATTCACCGACAAGATCCGCTCTTTCGGCTTCAATTAAATGTCCTTTGGAAAGTACGTTCATTTGAAAAAAAAGCTTGCCGATTAGGCGGGCAACCGTTGTTTTTCCCGTTCCCGGATTTCCTTTAAACAACATGTGAAGTGCTTGCCTTTCCGTTTTTAAACCTTGTTCTTCCCGCTTTTTATTGACAAAAATCCATGCATATATTTCTTTTAACAGTCGCTTCACTTCTTCCATTCCTACTAAAGCGCCCATCTCCTGTTCAATTTCCTTCAATACTTCGTGTCTGGTGGCCGTTTTCGGAAAGGATAGATCATAAGCATTTGCTTTATCCTTTTTCGCTTCTTGGTCAGCTTTATTTTGTCCCAATACAATGTTAATTTGACCGTTGTTTTTAAAGGTGACTGCTTGTTCCAATGGCCTCACCCCGCATTTGCCCCTATTTTGATTCATTGTTTTATAGGATTTATGAAAAATATGTTGGAAAAGAAAGTTTCATTATTTATTTGTATGCTTTCACCCAAGCGGTACAAACCTTTTTTTCAAAAAAAAGAAATGGTTTTATCCATACAGGCAAAACGGCACTCTCCGGATACAAGCTGCAATCATCCTGCTCCGCCTAAAAGCCGGATGTTCCTTTGCCGTGAAATAGATTGTTTTTCCTTGCCGATTTATCAACTATCCGCCTATTTTCCACTCCATAATGTGAAAAAACCGGAGAAGAGATCTCCGGTTTTGGGTTTACGATTCAAACTCAATTTGCACGTTTTTTTGCGGAGCAAAAGTTGAAATCGCGTGCTTATAAATTAGCTGCTGTTTGCCATCCGATTCAATGAGAACCGTAAAATTGTCAAATCCTTTTACTTGCCCTCTAATTTGAAAGCCGTTTAGAAGAAATACGGTTACATAAATTCCTTCCTTCCGCAATTGGTTTAACACTTGGTCTTGAATATTAATCGATTGCTTCATCATTCGTCCTCCTCATATCCTCTATATGTTAATATTTCTTCTCAAGTAGCAGCTTTCCTGCTACATAATGAAAAATTTCATTTACTTTTTCTTCCAATGACACTGGGGGTGTCATATCAAACCACTTGACATCCATTTTGTTGCGGAACCAAGTAAATTGTCTTTTTGCATACCTTCTCGTATTTTTCTTTAAAGTTGCAACCGCTTCTTCCAGCGAAACATTGCCATCAAAATATTTGTATAATTCTTTGTAGCCGATCGCCTGAATCGACTGAACATCCCGGATTCCTTGATCATAAAGCCTTTTTACTTCTTCCACTAAACCTTCCGCAAGCATTTGATCCACCCGATCGTCAATCCTTTTATATAAAACGGCACGTTCCATCGTCAATCCGATGATCGCCGCATTGTAGCGTTCCTGTTCTTCTTGCTCCTTTAAATGTTCGCTCATGCTTTTTCCCGTAGAATAAAAGATCTCCAAAGCGCGGATCACTCTTCTTGCATTGTTCGGATGAATCCTTGCTGCACTCTCCGGATCCACTTTTTTTAAAAGATTATGTAACGCAATATTTCCTTGTTCATGCAGCATTCTTTCAAATCGTTGTCTGTATGCCGGATTTGATGAATTTTCCGTAAAATTGTAGTGATATAAAACGGCTTGAATATATAATCCGGTGCCACCGACAAGAATCGGGATACGGCCATTTTTGGCAATTTCCGATATTTTTTCGATGGCAAGTTTTTGAAAATCGGCCGCTGAAAAGTCTTCCGTCGGTTCTTTCACGTCAAAAAGGTGGTGGGGGATTCCTTCCTTTTCTTCCTCTTTAATCTTTGCGGTTCCCACATCCATCCCTTTATAAACTTGCATCGCATCCCCGTTTACAATTTCGCCGTTCAGTCGCTTCGCCAGTTTTACACTTACTTTTGTTTTTCCTACCGCTGTCGGACCAATGATGACGACAAGCTTCTCTTTTTCTTCCGTCATTTCCATCACACTTTCGAAAACACATTCATGTTCATGTTACCACTATTTCACGGAAAACACCAATATATTCTTTCCTATTTTGGCTCATTTTATACGGTTTGTCCTTGTTTTGCCAACTGCCAAAACAAGCGGCAATGTGCGGAAATGCCAGCAGACAGGAAAATTCCGGCCGCCATCTCATGTTCCTGCTGTCAAAAGCCTACATCACCCGCTTGAACATCTTTTCAAGTTCATAAGTTGAAAAATGAATGATGATGGGACGGCCGTGCGGGCATGTGAATGGATCTTCCGCTTTACGAAGCGATTCCAATAATGCAAACATTTCTTCGTTCCGCAAATATTGATTCGCCTTGATTGAACCTTTGCAGCTCATCATGATTGCAGCTTCTTCGCGCAGTCGGTGAATGTCGGCTTTTTTTGTTTTCAGCACCTGCTCAATCAGTTCTTCGATTACTTCTTTTTCCTCCCCCTTTGGAAACCATGTCGGGTGGGAGCGGACGATAAAGCTGTTCGGTCCAAAGCTTTCTAAAAACACCCCTACCTTTTTCAGTTCTTCGATATTTTCCTCAATCAGCACTGCTTCATCAGCCGCAAAATTTAATGTCAACGGCACAAGCATTTCTTGCAATTCGTTTGCAACTTCGCCCACTTTTCTTCGGTAATATTCATATTTAATCCTTTCTTGAGCCGCATGCTGGTCAATGATATATAAACCTTTTTCATTTTGCGCCAAAATATAGGTGCCATGCATTTGTCCGATCGGATACATTGGCGGAATCCGGCTTTCCTTTGCCTCTTTCTTGTCCATTGTTTCTTCTTCTTTTTCTTCTTCTGTGCGTTTTGTTGATTGTTTGTTGACCTCTGACAATGGATCCGTATGGGAAGGTTCTGCCGTTTCTTCCACAAAAACCGGTTGCTGCTGTCCAACAGATTTTTCATTGTCAATAAAGGCGTGAGCCTCTTGGTTCCCTGCATCCATTTCCATTTTTAACGCAAAAGAAGGTTTAGGATGTTGAGGTTCCTTGACAGTTTGATGTTCAAATTGAAATTGCTGCTGTTCGCTGAAAGGCTTGGATTTTTTGACCGTTGCAAGTGATGGTATCAGCGTTTTTTTCTTGAAGGCCTCCTGAATGCCGTTGACAATCAGTTCATATAATTCCGTTTCTTTGCTGATTCTCACTTCAAGTTTTGCCGGATGGACGTTGACATCCACTAAAACCGGATCCATTTCGATTTGCAGATGGACGATCGGATATCTGCCAATCGGCAGCAGCGTATGATATCCTTCCTCAACCGCTTTGGCAATTGCATAGTTTTTGATGAATCTCCCGTTAATGATGGTTGAAATATAATTTCGCGAAGCCCTCGTCACAACGGGCAATGATAAATGGCCGTGAATGTCAAAGTCCAAGGAGCGGAGATGAACCGGAAACATGTTTTTTGCGACCGGCACCCCATAGATGGCGGCGAGAACTTGTCTGACATCACCTTTCCCGTTCGTATACAAAAGTCTTTTGCCGTTATGAGTAAATTGAAAGGAAATCTCCGGATGGGAAAGAGCCAGCCGGTTGACCACATCGGTGATTCTCCCCAGTTCCGTATGGAGGCTTTTCATATATTTTAATCGCGCCGGCGTATTAAAAAACAAGTTCGTGACGGTAATGTCCGTGCCTTTTCGGCTGGCGGCTGTTTCTTTTGTTTTGATTTCCCCGCCGACTACCGTCATTTTGGTTCCCGGTTGATCGCCTGTGCTCGTTTTCAGTTCAAGATGGGAGACCGAGGCGATCGACGGCAATGCTTCGCCGCGGAATCCGAGCGTCTTTATACGAAATAAATCGGTCTCATCCTTAATTTTACTTGTCGCATGCCGTTCGAAAGCCATTTCGCAATCATCTGGCTCCATTCCGTCGCCATTATCGACAACGCGAATTTTGCTCAAACCTCCTTCTTCCGCTTCAATTTCAATAACTGTGCTGTTGGCATCAATCGCATTTTCAACGAGCTCTTTCACAACGGAAGCAGGTCTTTCCACAACTTCGCCTGCCGCAATCTTGTTCGATAATGCATCATCAAGGCGCACAATTTTTCCCATACCGATCACCTATTTTTTAATTTCTTTTGAATGTCGTACAATTTATTTAACGCTTCAAGAGGCGTCATATCTAATAAGTCAAGCGACGAGATGATCGATAGCACCTCTTTTTCTTTCGCTGACAGTTTCTTTCCTGTTTCTTTTTTCTTCTCTGCTGTTTCATCCCCGAAAAATGAAAGCTGGCTCACTTTTTCCGGTTTATCCGCCATTTGCCCTTCCGTTCTCTCTTGTTTCTGTTCTCCCTCAAGCTTGTCCAAAATTTTTTTCGCTCTTGCAATTAACGGATCAGGCAGCCCAGCCAGTTCGGCGACATGAATGCCATAGCTTCGATCTGCAGCTCCTTCCTCCACTTTATGGAGAAAGACTACTTTCCCGTCTTCTTCCACGGCTCGTACGTGGACATTTTGCACATTTTGCAAGGCATCCCCAAGAACTGTTAATTCATGGTAATGAGTGGAAAAAAGCGTTTTGGCTCCGATATGATCGTGAATATATTCAATAATAGCTTGCGCAAGAGCCATGCCGTCGTAAGTTGATGTTCCGCGCCCTATTTCATCAAAAAGAATTAAACTTCGATGTGTTGCATGTAAAATCGCATTTTTCGCTTCCAGCATTTCCACCATAAACGTGCTTTGCCCTGAAACTAAATCGTCGGCCGCGCCGATCCTCGTAAAAATTTGATCAAAAATCGGCAAAACCGCTTCACTGGCTGGAACAAAACAGCCGATTTGCGCCATGATCGCCGTTAAAGCGATTTGGCGCATATAGGTGCTTTTGCCTGACATGTTTGGACCAGTAATTAACAAAATCGTTCGGCCTTCTTTCATCAAACAGTCATTCGGGACATAGTTTTCAGATTCCAGCACCTTTTCGACAACGGGATGCCGCCCGTCTTTTATCAAAAGCTCCGCATCGGAAAACACCGGTTTTGTGTAATGCCTTTCTTCGCTTATCACCGCAAAGCATTGCAGGCAGTCAAGTTCTGCCACCTTCTTTGCTAAAAGCTGCAATCTAGGAATATATTGCTTTACTTGATCGCGAATTTGGACGAACAATTCATATTCGAGATCAACCATTTTGCCTTCCGCTTCTAATATCAAAGCTTCTTTTTCCTTCAGCTCGGGCGTAATGAATCGTTCGGCATTGGCCAGCGTTTGCTTTCGTTCATATCTTCCTTCTTCCAGCAAATGAAGGTTTGCTTTCGTAACTTCAATATAGTAGCCGAACACTTTGTTATAGCCGACTTTCAGCGACTTTATGCCTGTCTTTTCCCGCTCTTTCTTTTCCAATTCGGCAATCCACGTTTTTCCGTTTTTGGCGGCATCCCGGTAACGGTCTAATTCGTGATGGAAACCGTCTTTGATAATGTTCCCTTCTTTGACGGAAAGGGGCGGCTGTTCCACAATCGCCTTTTCAATCAATTGTGTCAAGCTTTCGCAAGGGTCAAGATCATGTAAAGTTTGATCAAAAATGCGATTGTTTAAAGAAGACAACAAAAGGCGGATTTGCGGTATTTTTTCAAGGGATTTTTTTAATTGAACAAGATCCCTTGCATTTGCATTTCCGAACGCAACTTTTCCGGCCAGCCGTTCCAAATCGTATACTTCCTTCAAAAGCTCCCTCAGTTCTTCCCTTTCAAAAAAATGGTCCATCAGCGTTTCGACCATGCTTTGCCGCTTTTCGATCTCCTTTTGATCAATTAAAGGGCGGTCAATCCATTGCTTTAAAAGGCGGGCTCCCATCGCTGTCTTCGTTTCGTCCAACAGCCAAAGCAAGGTGCCTTTTTTCCCTTTTGAGCGGATCGTTTCCGTCAATTCCAGATTCCGCTTTGAATACATGTCCAGTTTCAAATATTGATTTAATTGATAAAACTCCACTTTTTGCAAATGGTCCAGCGTGCGTTTTTGCGTTCTCCGCAAATAATTAAAGAGTCTGGCAAATGTTTCTTTTAACCGTGTATCCGGCAAATGTCCGGTAATAGAGGCCATTTGCTCGGAAATTGAAGAATCCGTCTCAACTGAAAAAGTGACCGTTTGCCGTTCCAAAATCCGTTTTTTCCATTCATCCGATAATTCCTTATCAATGACAATCTCTTTCACTTTGCGGGAATAGAGTTCACTTAAACAATCTTCCATTGTCGAAAGCTGCGTAACATACGATTCTCCTGTCGTAATATCCGTCAAGGCCAAGCCAATAAAAGATTCAGAAAGTGTGATGGAGGCGATGAAGTGGTTTTCCTTCTCGCCGATCCCTTTTCCTTCCATCAGCGTCCCGGGAGTGATCAGCTGAACGACCTCACGCTTGACAACTCCTTTTGCCTGCTTCGGATCTTCTGTTTGTTCGCAAATTGCCACTTTATACCCTTTTTCAATCAGCTGTTCAATATAGCTTGCTGCGGAGTGGTATGGAACCCCGCACATCGGAATTCTTTCTTCGCCGCCTCCATCGCGGCTTGTCAATGTTATTTCAAGTTCTTGTGATGCCTTAATGGCATCTTCAAAAAACATTTCATAAAAATCGCCCAAACGAAAAAATAAAAAGGCATCCTGATAGTCTGCCTTGATTTTCAAATATTGCTCGATCATTGGCGTGTATTGTGCCATGTTCATCCCCCAATTTATGTATCACTTACTACTTTATTATAGCATAAACGAGAGTATCCCGATGAAATGATCAAATAATAAAAAAACTAGGAAGCGAATCCTCCTAGTTTTTTATTATTCTTCCGGTTCCCCTTCAAAAAATTCAGGGCTTAAATCTTCCATCTCCTCCTCTAAATCTTTTTCCCAATCTTCCCATTCATCATCGGATTCAGAAAGTTGGTTCGGATGAACGGCTACCACAACTTTTGTTTCGCCAATGACCTCTGCCAAAAACTCCCTTTCAACTTGAACGACGATGTTTTCCCCGTTTGGAGATATTGTCACTTCCAAGCAATTCGGCTGTTGGAGTACGCGGGCGATCACTTCATGTTCATCATCCAAATATTGGTCATCTTTATATCTTAATTTCAAAACATCCGAATATTTGACCCGTTCCGTTACCACTTCCGTTTTGGTGTTTTCATCAAATGAATACCAAACATTGATATCGTATGTTCCTTCAATTTCAACCGTCTTTCCTTTTTTTTGCGCATCATATTTATGATTTATGATCCAACCACCTAAAATGCTTGCCGGTTTCTTATTGGGGCAAATCGTATGTGTCGCTTGTGTAAACTTTCGTCCCTTGGCCACCACTGCTTTTGTTATAATTTCTCTGTATTCAGCCATTTGCCGAACCCTCCTCAAACAATCGTAAAAAATTTTGAAATGGACAGGCCTTCTCTTTCCATAAAAGCTTCTAATTCATTCTATGCAAGAGCTTGAAAATATGTACGAAAAATTTAGAAGGTTTATTACTCATTTTTTGACGTTTTTTTCGATTGAAGAGGGTTTTGGTGGGATAACAAAGTGTTGAAATGTGATGCTATCGTTTTTTGAGAAGGAGAATGCCGGTTGGCAGTTGAACTGAATTGGACAAAGTTCGAAAGGAAAATCAGACGAATCAAGCGGCTGTCCGAAAAGAAAAGTGGTTTTTCAGCCTGAACTTTGAAAAGCTGTTATATCAACATTCTCGGGATTTTACTTTACGAACATAAAAGACTAAAATGGACTTTTTAGACAGCCCCTGTTCTGCTTTACAAAAATATCGTGCTGATCCCATCAGCACGATTTAATGGCAAGTCCCTTTCAACTTGTTGCGAACTTGTGCGCCGGTTTCTCCCGTTAAAAGGTTTCCTCCGGTTGTTCGAATGATTTCATCTGTTACATGGTTTGAGATGGTGTTGGCAACTAGTTGAAGAAGATCATTGACTTCGATTTGCGATTCTTTAAATTGCTGGACAATCGGAATTTGATCTAATTCCTCATAAAGTTTGTCGATTTTCTCTTCTACTTGTTTAAGGGCTTCATGCTTGCCGAAATGCTGGAAATTGACCGCCTGCTTTTGCAAACTTTTGATGCTGGCAATCATTTCGCGAACCTTTTGATTTTCATTAATTTGCGCCTCAGCCTTTTTAAAAAAATCGACCTGGTCGGTTTCCGCAATCATTTGCGCTAGTTCCTTTGCTTTTTCCAAAATATCATCTTTCGTATAGCCCATGTTATTTCACCCCAACAGTCTCTTCGATTATTTCCCCATCCAGCGTCCAAGTTTTTGCTTTCGTAATTTTCACTTTGACAAGCTGGCCAATGGCCGATTTCGGGCCTTTAAAGTTGACAAGTTTATTTTTTCGCGTATACCCAGCCAAAATGTCCGGATTGTTTTTGCTTTCGCCTTCCACCAATACTTCAACCACTTTTCCTTCGTATTCCCGCATTTTTTGGGCGGAAATTTCATTAACAAGGGCATTTAACCGCTGCAGCCGTTCTTTTTTCACTTCCATCGGGACATTGTCTTTCATTTTTGCGGCTGGCGTGCCTTCACGTGGAGAATAAATAAACGTATAGGCGCTGTCAAATCCGACTTCACGATATAAAGACAGTGTTTCTTCAAATTGTTCCTCCGTTTCATTCGGGAAGCCGACAATGATGTCTGTTGTTAACGAAACGTTCGGGATCGCTTCTTTAATTTTGCGGACAAGCTCCAAATATTGTTCACGCGTATATTTTCTCGCCATCAACTTCAAGATTTCCGAGCTTCCCGATTGAACAGGCAGGTGAATGTGATCGACCAAGTTGCCGCCTTTTGCAAGAACTTCAATTAAACGATCGTCGAAATCTTTCGGATGGCTCGTTGTAAACCGGATTCTGGCAATATCGATTTTCCGCAATTCATCCATTAAATCACCGAGGCCGTAATCGATATCTTCAAAGTCTTTTCCGTAAGCGTTAACGTTTTGGCCAAGCAATGTAATTTCTTTATATCCTTGGGCAGCCAGATGCCGGACTTCTTGAATGATATCTTCCGGACGCCGGCTCCGCTCTTTTCCGCGCGTATACGGAACGATGCAATACGTGCAAAATTTGTCGCAGCCATACATGATGTTGACCCATGCTTTGATATTGCCTTTGCGGACTTTCGGCAAGTTTTCAATGATATCTCCCTCTTTAGACCAAACTTCTACAACCATTTCCTTCGACATGTAGGCTTCTTTCAACAAAAACGGAAGCCGGTGGATATTGTGGGTCCCGAAAATGAGATCTACGTATTGGAACTGCTTCAAAATTTTGTTGACGACGGATTCTTCCTGCGACATGCAGCCGCATACACCTAAAATCAGATCCGGCTTTTCCATTTTGAGCGGCTTCAAATGGCCGATTTCGCCGAATACTTTATTTTCCGCATTTTCCCGAATGGCGCATGTATTTAGCAAAATGACGTCCGCTTCTTCTGGAATGTCCGTCGGTTCATAGCCCAACTGCATAAAGATGCCTGCCATCACTTCCGTGTCATGTTCATTCATTTGGCAGCCGTACGTGCGGATATAAAATTTTCTCCCTTCTCCCATTCCTTTGAGTTCATCTGGAATGTCAAAATCTTTATGATATTTGATTTCTTCTTTGCCCCGTTTTTTTGCATCTTTTAAGGAAGGGGGGATGTAGACCCGTTCAAAATATTTGCTGTAATCCTTTTCGGATTTTTTGTCCGAAGGATTAGCTGCTGCAATTTGCCCTGTTAGTTCAGCTCGTTGCTTTTCGTTCATTTTATATCTCCTTTCAGAAAATATCTTATATTGGAACATTGTTAACGTACAATTTATCATTATAAACGTTATTAAAGAATATCACAATGAAATATTTTTCATGATTGTTAAGACCCCGCTGGATTTGCATACAAAATCAGGAAACTTTTTTCCATGCGCCGCAACTGAAAAACGATCCGTCTTCCTTGATGTTTTCATCCGCCGGTTGACGGAGATCAACTTTTTGCCATAACCTCTCTCCATAAAAAAAGAAGAGAGGAAAACCTCTCTTACATAAACTCAGCTACCAATTGGTTGAACTGTTCTTCACTCAGTTTCAGGTTGGCTTTAGCAAGCGGCGTTTCGCCAAACCCCGGAACGAGTTCTTCGTATGATTTTTGTTCTTTATTTTGATAGATTAGGCCTGTGACAAGTCCGTTATGATCCATTAACGTCCGCATTGCCATTTTTTTGTCGGACGGATCATATCCTTCGAGATCACTCAACTTCGTCAAATTTTCTTTAAACCAGTCGTACGTATTAATTTTATTGTAGGTGACGCATGGACTGAACACATTGATAAAGGAAAAGCCTTTATGCTGAATCGCCTGCTCGATTAATGATGTCAAATCCTTCAAATCAGACGAAAAGCTTTGAGCCACAAATGTCGCTCCTGCTGTCAAAGCCATTTCAATGACAGACAGAGGGGATTCAATAGAACCTTGCGGCGTGCTTTTCGTTTTAAATCCAAAATCGCTTCTTGGCGATGTTTGCCCTTTTGTTAACCCGTAAATTTGGTTATCCATTACGATATACGTAATGTCAATGTTTCTGCGCATTGAATGGATCGTATGCCCTGTGCCGATGGCAAAACCGTCGCCATCGCCTCCAGCCGCAATAACGGTTAAATCTTGATTCGCCATTTTCACACCTTGGGCAATCGGCAGCGCCCGACCATGTATTCCATGAAAACCGTATGAATGGATGTATCCCGAAATCCGGCCTGAGCAGCCGATCCCGGAAATGACAGCAAGCTGATGAGGTTCTAAACCGATATTTGCCGCTGCTCTTTGGATTGCTGCTTGGACGGAGAAATCGCCGCAACCTGGGCACCAGTTCGGTTTTACATTGTTGCGGAAGTCTTTAAAAGTGGCCATTTAGAACATCTCCTTGCTTTGGGAATAAATTTCGTTTGGTAAAAACGGATTGCCATCATATTTTAAAAGCGAATGAATTTTATCCGCATATCCAACATTCATTTTTGTAATATTCGCCAATTGCCCTGTTGCATTATGCTCGACAACGATGACATGTTTGGCTTTTTCAATCAGCGGGCGCAACTCGTCTTTCGGAAACGGATGAATGAGGCGGATGTGCGCATGGTTTACTTTCACTCCGTCATTCTCTAACCGATCCATTGCTTCTTCAATAGCGCCGCGCGTTGAGTTAAAACCGATAAACAAGATGTCCGGCTCATCATGATGGATGTTTTTATGAACTGGATTATGAAATTTCACTTGCTGCAATTTGCGCAGCCGTTTCTCCATTTGCGCTTTCCGATTGCTTGCCGCTTCTGACGGTTTTCCTGTTTCATCATGTTCTACCCCTGTTACGTGATGAATTCCGTTTTTCATTCCAGGAAGAACCCTTGGAGAAATACCATCTTCTGTCAATTGATACCGTTTAAATGATTCTTTATTTTCCTGTTCTTGAAGTTCCTCTTCTTCAACGAGCTTTCCGCGGCGGATTTGGATTGCTTCATAGGAAAGAGGTTCAACCGATTGTTTTCCTAAAGAAAGCTGCAAATCGCTTAAAATAATGACTGGGCATTGATATTCTTCCGCCAAGTTAAAAGCTTCCGCCGTATCATAGAAAGCTTCCTCCGCTGTGCTCGGCGCAATGACGATTTTCGGAATTTCGCCGTGATTGCCGTAAATCATCGCCATCAAGTCGGATTGCTCCTGTTTTGTCGGTAGTCCTGTGCTCGGTCCCCCGCGCTGTGTATCGACAATGACAAGCGGCGTTTCCGTCATTCCAGAAAGCCCGATCGATTCCATCATCAAAGATAAACCTGGGCCTGCAGAAGCGGTAAAGGCTCTTGCACCGGCATAATTAGCGCCGATTGCCATTGTTGCTGCCGCAATTTCATCTTCCGTTTGAATGACTGTCCCGCCAAGAGCCGGCAGTTTTTTAATCAAATATTCCATAATTTCGGAAGCCGGCGTTATCGGATAGGCAGCCATAAACCGAGCTCCTCCAGCTATTGCGCCAAGTGCAATCGCATCGTTGCCGATCATGAACAGCCGTTTTTTGCCGTCCGCTTTTTCCAAATGGTAATCGGTGCGATCAAAACCTAATTCTTCTTTTAAATATTGGGCGCCTTTTCGAATGGCTTCCATATTTTTCAGGACGACTTGTTCTCCTTTTCTCCCATATGTTTCTTGAACGACTTCTTGAAACAATGATGGCTCAAGATCCAAAACAGCGCTTGTCGCTCCAATGGCCACCATGTTTTTCATCAAGGAAGTTCCTAGTTCTGTCGCAATTTCTGTAAAGGGGACCGCATATAAGGAAACATTGCTGCCTTCCGGAATTTTTGGCTGAAACTTCGAATCTGCCAGGACAATTCCCCCGTCTTTCAATTCATGAAAATTAAAGTCTATCGTTTCTTGATCAAAAGCGACAAGTATATCTAAATCATCGCTGATTGCCCGCACCTTTGTCGTGCTGACGCGAATTTTATTGTTTGTATGCCCTCCTTTAATTCTGGAAGAAAAATGACGGTATCCATATAAGTAATAACCAAGACGGTTGAGCGTTATTGCGAATACTTCTCCTGTACTTTCAATTCCTTCTCCTTGCTGTCCGCCAACTTTCCATGAGAGTTGATTTACCATTTCCTATGTACACTCCTTCGGATTTAAAAAATCTGGAAAAACGTAATGATGTGCAAGGTCTATGAATCTATGTTCATAGATTTTTGTTAAAAACCTAAACGATTTCAATTTTAGACCTATCATCTCAAAAAAACAAGCATCTTCCCCCAACTTGTTTTATCTAAATTATAATAAAACCGATCGAGTTTCTCAACATTAAAATAAAAAAACAATCTGATTCCCTGAAAAGAGAATCAGATTGGGCGAAAACTTATCTAGGCTCCACTATCAGCTTAATGGCGGTTCGTTCTTCCCCATCAATTTGAATATCAGTAAAAGCAGGAATACAAATCAAATCAACTCCGCTTGGAGCAACAAATCCTCTTGCAATCGCTACCGCTTTAACAGCCTGATTTAGCGCACCTGCCCCGATCGCTTGAATTTCCGCTGCTCCTCGTTCTCTTAACACCCCTGCAAGCGCTCCAGCGACAGAGTTTGGATTAGATTTTGCTGAAACTTTTAATATTTCCATTCCTGGTACCCCCTTCATTTTTTACAATAGTTCGTGAACATTCATTGGATCAAATGCTGTTAGATGCATTTTTCAGGAAGACTCATCCCCTCTTGAACAATTGGGTTGTTGGGTTTTATCCCATTGATACTATATTCACTAAATACTTTTTGTATTCCTGCTTGGTTTATCATTTTTTTAAAAATTCTCATTTTGGTTATTCAAAATACAGATGGTCATCATTAATGAGGATCCTTTTGATCGATTTTCCTTTCCCGCTTCTTTCTTCAAGTTCAATGAAAACAGCATTCAGTTGTCCCCGGCCGTCGGCAATTTCAAAACGAATGGGGAGGCTTGTTAAAAATTTTTTCAATACGGCTTCTTTTTCGACACCTAATATGGCGTCATAAGGACCCGTCATCCCTACATCCGTAATATAAGCGGTTCCTTTCGGCAAAATTCTTTCATCAGCTGTTTGAACATGCGTGTGCGTTCCTACCACAGCGGATACGCGGCCATCCAAATACCAGCCCATCGCTTGTTTTTCGCTTGTTGCTTCCGCATGAAAATCGACGAAAATATACGGGGTTCGTTTCAATGCTTCATTAAGCAGTTCATCCGCTTTGCGAAACGGACAGTCGATCGCAGGCAAAAACGTTCTGCCTTGTAAGTTGATGACAGCCAATTCTTTTCCTTCCACCGGTATATACAAAATTCCTTTTCCTGGCGTCCCTTCAGGAAAATTGGCCGGCCGAACGATGTTTTTGGCTTCATCGATAAATTCAAATATTTCTTTTTTGTCCCATGTGTGGTTTCCCATCGTGATCACTTGAGCCCCGTAGGAAACCAGCTGTTGATAGATTTTCAACGTCATACCTTTCCCATGCGCCGAGTTTTCGCCATTGACAATAACGACATGCGGGTCAAATTTTTGTTTCAATTTTGGCAAATATTGCGCCATCATTTCTCTTCCTTTTGCCCCGACCACATCTCCTATAAATAGCAATTTCATTGATGAATCCCTTTCTAAACTTTTATTTTCATTTTTGCATAAAGCGGAAAAAAAATAAAGCGGTGCCTTCCCCGCACCACTTTATTTTGCATATTCAACCGCATGCGTTTCACGTATAACCGTCACTTTAATATGACCAGGATAGTCAAGTTCTTCTTCAATTCGTTTTCTGATGTCTCTCGCCAGCCGGTGTGCTTCCAGATCATCAATCGCATCGGGCTTCACCATGATTCGGACTTCGCGACCCGCCTGAATGGCATACGATTTTTCCACGCCTTCAAACGATTCGGAAATTTCCTCTAATTTTTCAAGGCGGCGGATGTAATTTTCAAGCGTTTCGCTTCGGGCCCCAGGTCTCGCCGCTGATAAGGCATCAGCTGCGGCGACAAGAACGGCGATGATCGATTTTGGTTCCTCGTCACCGTGGTGGGAAGCAATGCTGTTGATGACAACTGGATGCTCTTTATATTTTGTCGCCAGTTCAACACCAATTTCGACATGGCTTCCTTCCACTTCATGGTCGATCGCTTTTCCGATATCATGAAGAAGTCCTGCCCGTCTAGCCAGCATTTCGTCTTCTCCAAGTTCGGCTGCCATCAACCCAGTAAGGAACGCAACTTCCATTGAATGCTTCAAGACATTCTGTCCGTAGCTCGTTCTGAACTTTAATCTGCCTAATATTTTGATCAGATCCGGATGCAGGCCGTGCACACCGACTTCAAATGTCGTTTGTTCTCCGACTTCGCGAATATACTCGTCTACTTCACGGCGTGATTTTTCAACCATTTCTTCAATTCGCGCCGGATGAATGCGTCCATCTTGAACAAGCTTATCAAGAGCAATTCTAGCCGTCTCCCGCCGAATCGGGTCAAATCCGGATAATATCACAGCTTCCGGTGTATCATCAATAATTAAATCAATCCCTGTCAACGTTTCAAGGGTGCGGATATTCCGTCCCTCACGGCCGATAATCCGGCCTTTCATTTCGTCATTTGGCAAATTGACGACTGAAACGGTTGTTTCCGCCACATGGTCTGCAGCGCATCGTTGAATAGCAAGCGAGAGAATTTCCTTCGCTTTCTTGTCCGCTTCTTCTTTCGCCCTCGTTTCAGCGTCTTTTATCATGACGGCAATGTCATGAGACAGTTCTTTTTCCACCCTGTCCAAAATGATTTGCTTCGCTTCTTCGCGAGTCAGACCGGAAATTCGCTCAAGTTCCGCTTGTCCTTGTTTAACCATCTCGTCCACTTTGCTTTCCATCTCTTCAATATGCTGTTGTCTTTCGTTTAGAGAATCTTCTTTTTTATCCAGCATCGCCTCACGTTTATCTAATGATTCGTCTTTTCGATCAAGATTCTCTTCTTTTTGCAATAAACGGTTTTCTTGTTTCTGAAGTTCATTTCTTCTTTCTCGTATTTCTTTTTCGACGTCTAATCGAAGCCTATGAATTTCATCCTTTGCTTCCAGCAGAGCTTCTTTTTTCATCGCTTCCGCATCGCGCTTCGCATCCTCAAGAATTTGCTCAGCGGCGTTTTTTGCACCGCTAATTCTCGCTTCAGCAATGGATTTTCGAACAAAATAACCAACAACTGCACCGACGATTAGGCCAAGCAAAATGGAGATGATTTCAATGAGTCCCATTTTTTCACCTCCTCTTGCTATGAACTTGTCATAAAAAAAGTGTCGGCATATACCATTTGCTCTTAGATTGAAAATTTTTCATAAAAGTTGCTAATATAATGCAAAAATATACATATTCATTTTAAATGTGTGGATAACCCTTGTCAAGTTTTCATCTTGTCATTTCAAGGCGGCAAAAAAAGACGGGCGATTGATGCCGGTCCAATTTCAGCGCTTTTTGTTAAGAGGGTTCCTAAAAATTACCTTGGAATGGGGGCTTATTTGTGCTGCCCACAATTTGAGAAAGTGGGCGGCCACAACCGATCCAACAAAGAAAAAACCGGATAAAATTCAGAAGAAATTCTCAGTTCAAAAAAGGAATAAATAACCAAATAGTAAAGAAAGAAACAGAGGCTGTCCCCAAAAGGTCGGTTTAACGACCTTTGGAGACAGCCTCTTTTTTGTTGGTTCTATTATTCTTCTGGAAAGTCAAATTCTTCCTGACTTTCTTCAGATGACTGATCTGATTCAAGTCCGTAAGCTTTGCGGATTTCCAGTTGGATGGCATCGCAAATTTCCGGGTTTTCCCGCAAGAACTGTTTGGCATTTTCCCTTCCCTGTCCTAAACGTTCATCGTGATATGAATACCAAGAACCGCTTTTTTGAATAATATCCAATTCCGTGCCGAGATCAATGATTTCCCCTTCCTTGGAAATTCCTTCTCCGTACATAATGTCCACTTCAGCTGTTCTAAAAGGCGGTGCCACTTTGTTTTTGACAACTTTGATTTTCGTTTTGTTGCCCACCATATCGTTTCCTTGCTTTAACTGTTCCGCTCTCCGAACTTCAAGACGCACGGAAGAATAAAACTTGAGCGCGCGGCCGCCGGGTGTCGTTTCCGGATTGCCGAACATCACACCGACTTTTTCCCGAATTTGATTGATAAAAATGGCAATTGTTTTCGATTTGCTGATGGCGCCGGAAAGCTTCCGAAGTGCTTGAGACATGAGACGCGCTTGCAATCCGACATGCGCATCGCCCATCTCTCCTTCTATTTCAGCCTTTGGAACTAGCGCCGCCACCGAATCGATGACGATGATGTCAACGGCGCCGCTGCGAACGAGCGCTTCCGCAATTTCAAGCGCCTGCTCCCCTGTATCCGGCTGTGACAAAAGCAATTCATCTATGTTGACACCTAAATTTTGCGCATAAACAGGGTCTAGTGCATGCTCCGCATCTATGAACGCTGCCTGGCCACCCAAAGCTTGAACTTCTGCAATTGCGTGAAGAGCAACAGTCGTTTTGCCAGAACTTTCGGGACCGTAAATTTCAATAATCCGCCCGCGAGGATATCCTCCTACGCCAAGAGCCGCATCCAATGCCAATGAACCGCTTGGAACAGTCGAGACTTTTCGCTCGGCCTGTTCGCCAAGTTTCATAATGGATCCTTTCCCAAATTGTTTTTCAATTTGTTTTAATGCCATTTCTAAAGCCGCTTGACGGTCATTATTCAAAACTTTTTTCCTCCTTTTCATAGCTTCACATTTAATATATCGTGTTTTTAGCTAATTGCCAAGAAAAAAGGGAACATTTATTCGTTTTTTTATTATCTCTAGAGAAAAATCAAAAAACCGGCATTACCGGTTTTCCATCTTATTTATTAATTTCATTAAATAGTGGCAGCCGTAGTTGGATGTTCTTCGTCTTATTCCGTCACGGGAACCGGAAAGATGGAGTTCATAGACCTTTGCAGGATCGCTTTCAAACTGTACGCCAATATAAACGGTGCCGACTGATTTTCCTTCCGAAGGCTCGGGGCCAGCGACGCCTGTAAAACTAATGCCGATGCTTGCGTTCATCAGTTTTTTTACCTTTTCCGCCATTTGTTTTGCACAATCGCCACTGACTGCACCGGCCGTTTTCAATGTTTCTTCTTTTACACCAAGCACATGCTGCTTAATTTCATTTGTATAACAAACAACTCCGCCGCGGACAATTTTGGACGCGCCCGGAAATTGCGTAAGCTGTTCACAAAAAAGCCCTCCAGTTAAACTTTCGGCTGCTGCAATCGTTAATTGTTTCTCCTTCAGCAAATTCATCAACTGTTCGTGGAGGGAAGTCTCTCCATATCCATAAAAATATTCGCCAACGCGTTTTAAAATTTCATGTTCCATATCATCGATCAGTTTCCATGCAGCTTCTTCGTTTTCATGCTTGGCAGTCAGGCGCAGCGTTACTTCGCCGTCTTTCGCCAAAGGTGCAATCGTCGGATTTGTCTGTCCGTCAATTAAATCTTCAAGATCAGTTTCCAACTGCGATTCTCCGATGCCAAAAAAACGCAAAACTCGTGAGATGATTTTTTCTTTTAATTGAAATTGCTTCTGCAAAAATGGAATGCCATATTGAACAAACATCGGTTTCATTTCCTTCGGCACACCGGGCATGAGCATATAGACAATCCCATCCGTTTCCAAAGCCATGCCCGGCGCCATCCCATAATGGTTTGGCAAGATAGTGGATCCTTCTATGACAAGCGCTTGTTTGCGGTTGTTATCCGACATGCTTCTCTTTGTTTTGGCAAAATATTGTTGAATATTTGCCATCGCCTCTTGATCTAGGACAAGCCGTTTCTTCATACTGGAAGCAATCGTCTCTTTTGTTAAATCATCTTTTGTCGGACCGAGGCCACCCGTAAAAATAAGGCAATTGGATCTTTTTTGAGCAACTTGTATGGCTTGCATAAGCCTTGAAGCATTGTCACCGACAACAGTGTGATAATAAACATTGACGCCGATTTCCGCCAGCTTTTGCGAAATAAATTGGGCGTTTGTGTTGACAATCTGGCCGAGCAAAAGCTCCGACCCGACCGCAATGATTTCAGCATTCACTTTCATAAAGGCTCCCCCATTGAATTATTTTGAATTTGTAAATGCGTGCTTGTTTTTCGCAAAATAATCCCACCCCGACCAAATCGTGAAAACCAAAGCGATCCATAAAGCAAGATCTGCGAACGGAAATGCAATCAATGCAAAAGGAAGATTGTGCAGGAGAAGGGCGGAGATCGCCACAATTTGCGTCCACGTTTTGATTTTCCCAAGCATATTGGCGGCCACCACTTCCCCTTCCCCTGCAAGGACAAGCCTCAATCCTGTGACAGCAAATTCCCTGCTGATGATGATAATGACCATCCAAGAAGGAGCAGCTCCCATTTCCACTAATATGATGAGAGCAGATGAAACAAGCAATTTATCCGCAAGCGGGTCTAAAAATTTCCCTAAATTGGTCACAAGGCCAAGCTTGCGCGCGTAGTGGCCGTCAATCCAGTCAGTTGTCGACGCAATGATAAAAATGATGGCGCCGACAACATGTTTTACAGGGATTGTTTCTTGTCCAAATTCCCATTCTCCCCAGTGAAAATCAGCAAGCATGACAACCATAAAAACGGGAATAAGCAAAATTCTAGCTACTGTAATTCGGTTTGGTAAATTCATCTTCGGCCTCCATTGCATCAAAGTGTATTAAGACAGAAAAAGCCATCTGGACAAGATGGTCTTTTTCCTTTTGCATGTCTCCATTGCTTGTATTATGGAAATTATCCGTTATTCTTTCCCTTTTGGAATACAAACACCATGTCTTGACGAACTTGTTCATTTGGATCAATTTCATAAGGAACCGCTTGGCCATTTACATAAATGGCCGCAAATCTGGCATCGCCAATGACGATCCGAATTTCTTCTTCGGCAGAAACGTTGACTGTTTGTTTTTCGTTTTGATGCATCATTTGGGCTAAAAACGATTTTCCTTTTGTATTTTTCACTTCAATCCATGAATTGCCGCTCGTTTCGATATCAATGACAAACCGGTCTGTATTGGCCAGTTCATAAACGGTTTCTTTTTTCTTCGTCTCTTTTACCGATATCGTTTGCTGCGTTTCCTTTCCTTGAGCGGCTTTATCTTTGGAAGGCGATTCTTCCGTTTCGCCAACGTTTTCCTCTGCCTGTTTATTTTCCTCTTCTTTCTTCGGTTCAACGCCTGATGTTTCGATTTTTACGGAATTGGTTCCATCATCAGTTTGTATGCTTTCGTCATTGCTTCCCTTCTGAACCAGAATCCAAATGATAACCGCCGCCAATAATACTGCTGCAATCACCAAGATCTTCGGCAAAAAATCGAGCGCCTTGGAAGCCTTGCTTGGCTCCTTGTACGTTTTTACCCTAGACAATTGCTCAGGCATATCTTCATATGTATTTGGAAGTTCATGCTGATACTGTTCTAAAATTGCTTCCGGATCAACTCCAACAGCTTCAGCATACTGTTTAATAAATGCGCGCACATAAAAACTGCCGGGCAGAACATCGAAATTCCCTTCCTCAATCCCGACCAAATAGCGTTTTTGGATTTTTGTCATCTCTTGCAGTTCATCAAGAGAAAGGTTTTGCTCAAGCCTTTTTTGTTTCAGATGGTTGCCAAGCTCACTCAACACGTACCCACCTTTCTATATGTCAAATCCGTGAAAATAAGGATGGTCAAACGGCTGTTCTTTACCGATTGGGTCATATGTAATGTCTTCGTCTGGATGATGGCGAAGCTCAATAATGTAATCAAAATCGTCCATGCTATATTCCGAATTTTGTACAAAAATATCCGGGTGCTCAACAACCTTTGTCGCCGGAAGGCTCATGATTTCCCGAACCAGCTGCCAATGCTGTTCCGTTCCTTGCCGTCTTGAAACAATTCCATCCAATATGAAAACGTTATTGACATGATATTCATCGGCAAATAACCGATCCCTTACCGTCTGCTTGAACAATGTGGAAGATAAAAAAAGCCAACGTTTATTCGCGCAAACACTGGCAGCAACAATCGACTCCGTTTTGCCGACGCGGGGCATTCCCCTGATGCCGATTAATTTATGCTCTTTCTGCTTAAACAGTTCCGCCATAAAATCAACGAGAATTCCTAGTTCGTCCCGTACAAACCGAAATGTTTTTTTATCATCCGCATCCCGTTGAATATAAACGCCATGGCGAACGGCAAGACGGTCTCTCAGCTTGGGCTGTCTGAATTTGATCACTGTTATATTATCCATAGTCTTTAAAATCGATTCAAGCCTTTTAATTTGTTCGATGCTGTCGCATCTCAAAAGCATTCCTCGGAACATATCATTGACGCCATTTATGGTAACAATGTTGATTTTCAACATCCCAAGAAGCGATGATATATCTCCCAAAAGCCCCGGACGGTTTTTTTGAATTTCATATTCTAAATACCATTCGTACGCTGCCACTCTCCAACCCTCCAAACAACCACCTATAACTTATAATAAATCATTTCAGATAAAGAAGAAAGGATTATTACGGGAGAAGAGGAAATTTTGCTGAATAAAAAAATAAGGGCACCCTAGCGGTTGGCGTAGGTTGCCCGGAAATTGCGCCTCAATGTGTACCATTGTTTTGTACAAGCTTTAACATCATGTTGGCAATTGCCTGTTGCTCTTCTTTTGATGCAACACTCCAAAGATCATGAAGGATTTTTTCTTCTGGGTTTTTCGGTTCCACTTGATTAGCCAAATAATCACCAATTTCATAAGCTAAATTGGATATTACATCTTTGGACATGCCGCCGCTTTGCGCCTGGTGAAGGCGGTCCGCCAAAAAGTCTTTCCATTGGCTCCAATTATCTAGCACTGACATACGTTCCCCTCCTTTACTATTTGTTCAATGTTATTTTTTCTTTTAAACCTTTTTTTATACGGAGGGATGAAACGAAAAACTGCAGGATGACTTGGAAATGCTGCTTAATGAATCATTTAACAATACCAGCCGCCATTGACGGAAATCACTTGACCTGTTATGTAGGAGGCACCTCCCCCCGCAAGGAAAACAACGGCATCGGCAACTTCTCGAGGATTTCCCATTCTTTCCATAGGAATTTCCTCCTGAATGTTTTTTCTTTCTGCTAATGAGAACTGTGCATTCATTTTCGTATCGATGAACCCGGGGGCGATGGCATTGACTCGAATATTGGAAGGCGCCAGCTCTTTAGCTAACGCCTTGACAAAAGCAATTTGCCCTCCTTTTACCATTGAATAGACGGTTTCACAGCTGGCTCCAGTCTGCCCCCAAATGGAAGAAATAAAAATGATGCTTCCGTTTCTTTTTGAAATCATGTTCGCAACCAGCCTTTGGGTGATGAAGAAAGGAGCTGTCAAATGAAGGCGGATCATTTGATCATATATCTCTGGAGAGACTTCTTGAATGATCCCATAATGAGTAATGCCGCTCGCAAACACAATCACATCGACGGCAGCAGACATTTGATCCAGCAGAATTTCCACCCCTTTTTTCGATGATAAATCTGCTTGAACAGGAATGATATGGTTGTATTCAGCCGTTAAGGTCTCAAGAGATTCGCCATTGCGAAAATAATGCGCAAAAATTTGATACTTTTCCTTGGCAAGTTTTTCGACAACCGCTTTTCCGATTCCCCCGCTTGCCCCGGTTACTAACGCTGTTTTCATGTTTCCTCACCCAGATCCATTCATTTCGGTACCACCTGGCATACGGTCATCTGCTTTTCTTCGACCGCATCGTTTAAAACGGCAGTAATGTCCTTCATTGTGATGTTTTCCAATGCAGGAACGATATCAAATAGATTGATGTCATAAAATTTGTATCTCGTAAATTGGTTTGCGATAAATTCTGGTGAATTGAATGCCCTTAATAAGGAGCCGATTTTTTTCTTTTTGGCATTTTCCAGTTCTTCCTGCCGAAAAGAACTTTCCCTCGATTTCAGCAGTGTTGTTTGAATCGATTCCGCAAGATTATCTGGCTGATCCGTATCTCCTCCGATAATGGCAAAACCGAAGCTGTATTCTTCCGTGTAATCAAAGCTGAACGTATCATCGATAAGCCCCTTTTCATACATTTCCAAATAAGCCTTCGAGCTTTTTCCGAACAGCATTTCTAAAATTAAACCAATTGTGAGCTCATATATAAGCATTTCATTGCCTGTTCTAAAAGGTTTTTTCGCTTTTAAGCCGACTAAGCATTTCGATGATTGAACATGCATAGGAATTTTTTCTAAAGGCTTTAGTACTTCTTCCCGTTCATGAACTTCTTTTTTTATTATCTCATTTTGCGGTTTGAAATCTTTTTGTTGCTGATTTTCTTCCACGAGCTTAATGATATGCTCAGGGTCAACCGGTCCAACGACAAAAAGCAGCATGTTGCCGGGATGGTAAAAGGTTTCATAGCATTCATAAAGCAAATCTTTTGTAATGTTTTGAATCGAATCAACTGTACCGGCAATGTCGATACGGACGGGATGTTTTTCATACATGTTTTGAATAAGGCCAAAATAGAGGCGCCAATCGGGATTGTCCTGATACATATTGATTTCTTGGGCAATGATGCCTTTTTCCTTCTCGACCGTTTGCTCCGTAAAATAAGGACTTTGCACAAAATCGAGCAGCGTCTCTAAATTTTTTTCAACGTTAGACGTGCTGGAAAACAGGTAAGCCGTTCTTGTAAAAGAGGTAAACGCATTCGATGAAGCACCTTGTTTGCTGAATGATTGAAACACATCGCCGTCTTCTTTTTCAAACAGTTTATGTTCCAAAAAGTGGGCTATTCCGTCGGGCACTCGAATCATTTCTTTTTTCCCTAACGGAACAAATTCGTTATCAATGGAACCGTATTTGGTCGTAAAGGTTGCATACGTTTTATGAAACCCTTTTTTCGGGAGTATATAGACATCCAACCCATTATTCATTTTTTGATAATAAAGGGTTTCTTGAAGCTGATCAAAAAAAATTTCTTTCATCACAATGAACCGCCCCTTTTTAAAAAATAGATAGTATCAAGCTCGATTTTTTGCGCCAATTGAACAATATCATCTTTATTGACTTTTTCCACTCTTTCCATCCATTCGTCAATCGACCGATTCGTTTTGGCCACCACGTTATGATATAAAAGCTCGGCCATGCCGCTGGGAACATCGATCGTCTCTAAAAGCTGATTTTTGATCACCGCTTTTGTTTGCTGCAGCTCTTCATTTGTGAAATCTCCTTTTTTCATCGCCTCCATTTGCTCGTGTATAATGGAAAGCGCCTTGTCATAGTTTTTCACTTCGATTCCAGACATAACGAGCAGCAACCCTTTATGGCTTTCAATTCGGGAAGAAGCATAATAGGCAAGACTCGCTTTTTCACGAACATTCCGAAACAACTTTGAGTGTGGGAAACCGCCGAAAATGCCGTTAAAAACATGTAAAACAAAATAATCGTCATCGGCAAATGTTGTGTGCGTCCGATATCCGATATTCAGCTTCCCCTGTGTCACATCTTGTTCTTCTATCACCTCGCGGACACCGTTCACCTGTTTTTGGACACTGTTCACTTGAACATGCCGGCTGGAGCCGGACAGGTGAAAATTTTTCTCGACGATTTCTTGAATGTGTTGAGGATCTGCGTCGCCTATAACATAAAAATCAACTTCATTGCTGTTAAGCATATTTTGATAATATTGCGTCAATTGAAATGCTGTAATCTCTTGAACATGTTCCTTCTCGCCGTTGACATGCAGACGGTACGGTTCCGATTTGCACATTTCCTGAACTAAACGCAAATTGGCATAGCGCATTTTATCATCATAGGCCGCTTGGATTCTTTGTTTTAATGTTCGTTTTTCCTGTTCTACAATTTCTTCACGAAATGCGCCGTTTTGAAGCGGGGGGGAAAGAAACACTTCTGAAAGAAGTTTAATCCCTTTTTCCAACAAAGGTGTTTGGTTTTTCAAAAACTTTTCGTTTGGTATCTCCATGCGAAAGGTCATAATATGATGTTCACCTTTTTTCGATAAATCAACTTGCAGCGTTGCACCATACAATTCATCGAGATATTTTCTCAGCTGCGTTGTAGTCGGATAAGTTTTCGTTCCTCTTTGCAGCACGTGGGGAAGAAGCGCTCTCAAGGTAACGTTGTTCTCATCTAACGGTGCCTTTACTTTTAATATGAGCGAATTTGTTTTAAACGGCAGAGCTGCAATTGTATGTAATCTCATCCCTTTTACATTCGTTATAAGCTCATTTAATATTCCCATGTTATCCCTCCTGCTTTCCAGCAAATAGTTTTATTTAAACATATTGTTGCCTATCAACTTGAGAAAAGAACAATGTCATAATAGTAATTATATCAATCGTTGGAGAATGAAGGAAACGAAATACGCTTGAAACATTTAATTTACATAATATTTTTATCGTTAATTAAATAAACATGCTGCCGTCCTATGCACAAAAAAGGACTGCCGTAACACAGACAGTCCAATAAAGGTCGTTTATGAATTTTTCATTCTCTTTCGTTGTCTTTCATTAGCTGCGGAAGCGCGGGCGGCTGCCTCTAAATCATTTTGATCGGCTAGCTCCCTGGAAAATTCGATGTCTAAACCATCAGCTTTTAAATTTTTCGGAACTTGAGGCAAGAATGATTTGTTTTTATCGCGAGTTTTTTGTTTATGCGCTCTTCCCATGACCTTCCCACCCCCCAAAATTGGTGAGGAATGTTTTTTGTTTCACATCCCTCATCCATAGGATGGTATCGTGAATATCTTTTATGAGTGGAAGAATTTTTATTCATATTTCGGCTGTTTGTCGGAATAGCCCGCCGCTTTTTCCGCCAATTTAAACTCTTTGGCGTAAGCCACTTCTTGTGCACTGCTTAACGTTCTCCTGGCTTTTTTGCGGTTTTTTTCTTTCGCCATTGTTTTCACCCTCATTTTTTATCGTTATTAATAGTATAACCCGCATTAGCATGGTCTATTCCCGTTAAGACGAACGTTCATCCAATTGGTTTTTGGACACCAGCACTTGTCTCGGTTTGCTTCCTTCGTAAGGACCGACTACTCCTCGTGCTTCCATTGCATCAATTAATCTTGCCGCCCGTGTATAGCCGATACGAAAGCGCCGCTGCAGCATCGAGACGCTCGCACTTTGCATTTCCACCACTAATTCAACGGCTTCATCGTATAAATCATCATCCACTTCTTCATGTTCTTCATGGTTGTCACTTGGGATCATTTCTTCTTGATATTGCGCTTGTTGCTGTGAAATCACATAATTCACAACGTTTTCCACTTCTTCATCAGACAGAAAGGCACCTTGAACACGAATTGGCTTAGATGCCCCGACAGGCAAAAATAGCATGTCCCCTCTTCCCAGCAATTTCTCTGCTCCGCCCATATCCAAAATCGTCCGGGAATCTGTTTGCGATGAAACGCTAAAAGCAATTCGTGACGGAATATTTGCTTTAATAACCCCTGTGATGACATCCACCGACGGGCGCTGTGTTGCCAAAATTAAATGAATGCCGGCTGCACGAGCCATTTGCGACAATCTCGTGATGGACTCCTCTACATCGCTCGAAGCCACCATCATTAAGTCCGCCAGTTCATCTACGATCACGACAATGTACGGAAGTTCGGGATGTTTCTCATTCAACACCGCGTTTTGCCTTCTCACCATTTCATTATATCCTTCAATATTTCTTGTCCCGGTATGAGAAAAGAGTTCATATCTTCTTTCCATTTCACTGACAACTTTTTGCAATGCCTGTGAGGCTTTTTTCGGATTCGTCACCACTGGCGCAAGCAAATGAGGAATGCCGTTATATACATTCAGCTCCACCATTTTCGGGTCAATCATCATCATTTTTACTTCATGAGGCTTCGCCCTCATTAAAATGCTTGTAATGATCCCGTTGATGCAGACGCTTTTTCCGCTTCCGGTCGCACCGGCAACGAGCAAATGCGGCATTTTATTCAGTTCGGCGAGCACTGCTTCACCTGTAATGTCACGCCCCAAACCGATCAACAATTTCGCATCCGGTTTATCGTTCATTTTCGATTCCAATACTTCTCGCAATGAAACCATGGCGATTTCCGCATTCGGCACTTCAATGCCAATGGCCGATTTTCCGGGAATCGGGGCTTCGATGCGAATATCTTTTGCGGCAAGCGCCAATGCCAAATCATCGCTTAAATTTACGATTTTGCTGACCTTAACGCCGACATCGGGATATACTTCATATTTTGTTACGGCTGGCCCCAAATGAACTTGGGTGACCTTCGCTTTCACGCCGAAACTTTGAAAGGTCCGCTCAAGCTTTCTTGCATTATCATAAATATTTTTCTTATCAGTATGTTGTCCGTTGTATTTGGGAAGTGACAATAAATCGATGGGAGGCAATTGATAGTCTTTATTTTCCACTTCCGCCAAGGCGATCGGTTCAGCTTTCTTTTCTGTTTCACTTTCCTTTTCAAATATTTGTTCGTCCCGCTTTTCAGCCGTCGGTTCCTCCTTCAAAACCATTTCCGGATGATCGGTAAAACTGGAAATGATCGGTTTGGACGCATCTTTTTCGTCTGTTTGTGCTTCAGACGGTTTTATTTTCGGCTTTTTGGATGCTTTTTTCCTTTTTGCTGTTTGGAATGATTTCGGCAAGCTTTTCAAATCCGCAACAAATGCAAGAAACTGCGCTTTGAAAAACTTTCCTGCCGCCGTGAGCCATTTCGCTAAGACATTGCCAAGCGATTTGCCCGTAAGCAACATTCCCCCGATTAGAATCAGAAAAACGGCAATAATTTTTGACCCCCCGATGGAAAATAAATAGTAGGAGGCAGCTAGCAATACCGCACCGATCATCCCGCCGCCCAAGTCTTGAACATTCCGTTGTCCTGTCAGTTCATTTATGAAAAGCTCCCACGTATTTAAAATAACGCTTGGGGTGGCAAACGCACCTTCCCGAGACAGTTGTTCAAACAGTTTCAAGTGGCTGAGCAGCAATACCGAACCGAAGATAAGATAAAAACCGAGCCATTTTCTTGTCCAAAAGGGCGGGAACGATTTTTTGAAAAATAAATAACACGACAACCATAAAAGAGCCAGCACACCGACTATAAACCATTCACCTGCGAAAAAACGAAAAAAAGAAACGACCGCTTTCCCGACAACCCCATAACCGCTTAAAGCGATCAATGAAATGGACAGGAGCAAAAGACCGGAGATCTCAAATTTCAGCTTCTTTTGCCAGTCTGTTTTTTTCTTTGTCCGTTTTCGCTTCACTTTAGCCAATCTTTTCACCTGCTCTTTTCTGTAAAACAAGAACGCAGCCGCTTTCAGGCTGCGAACGATTGTTTGTTTTTTCATTATAACATACAACAGAAAATGTTGGTATCGAAAAAAACACTTCACTTTTCTATTTATTTACAAATAATTAGAAATATAAGGTATTTTTTGTCCTGGAACAAACGATTCCAATAAATAATGGTTCGGATTCGTCGATAGAACTCTGACTATGGTCCAATCATTTTCACCCGTTCCATTGACTAAAAGGGAAACCCCATTCAGTTGAACAACACGCTGTTTTTGATAGGAACCGGCATCTTCTTGAAAGATGAGATCTTGCGGCACTGTCGTATACAATATCATTGCAGCATGTCCCCTCCTTTGCCGTTCTTGTACTGCTGAATCAATTCATTCAATTTGTTCATCGCTTTTCCTACCCCGCCCACTTCATTAATTAACCCATACTTCACCGCATCTTGACCTACGACATTTGTGCCGATATCCCTTGTTAAATTTCCTTTGGAAAACATCAATTCTTTAAATTTATCTTCTGTAATATTTGAATTCTTTGTCACAAAATTGATCACTCGTTCCTGCATTTTATCGATATATTCAAACGTTTGCGGAACTCCGATAACCAGCCCTGTCAGTCGGACGGGGTGGATTGTCATCGTAGCAGTTTCGGCGATAAACGAATAGTCGCAAGATACAGCAATGGGAACACCGATTGAATGGCCTCCCCCTAAAACAATGGAAACAGTCGGCTTTGTCATTGAAGCCAGCATTTCAGCGATGGCAAGTCCTGCCTCCACATCGCCGCCAACCGTATTTAATATAACGAGCAGTCCTTCAATTTTCGGGTTTTGTTCAATCGCCACGATCTGCGGAATAATATGCTCATATTTGGTCGTTTTATTTTGCGGCGGCAGTTGGATATGTCCTTCTACCTGGCCGACGATCGTTAAACAATGAATATTTGTCTCTTGATCCATTTGCGGAACATTCGTTTGACCGAGTTGTTGTATTTTTTCAACAACGCTTCCTTTTCCTTGATCTTTTTCAATCGGCTGAACGAAAGGCTCTCCAGTATTTCCAAGAAAGCTCATACCAACCATCCTTTCTTCTTTCCATTATGAAGTTAGTATAAGCTGAAAAAAAATTTTCATGCGAAAAGCCATCCTGAGTTCTTTAAAGATCCGTAAATGCAAAAAAAGCGGATCCATTCCATCCGCTTTTTTTGCTACACTTCCATAATAATCGGCAAAATCATCGGCCGGCGTTTTGTTTGTTCAAATAAAAATTGATTTAAGTAATCGCGAATATTTTGTTTGATCGTGGACCACTCAATTGCATCATCTTCCATACATTTCAAAATAATTTCATTCACCATTTTGCCAGCTTGGGCAATTAACGTTTCCGACTCACGAACATACACGAAGCCTCTCGAGATGATTTCAGGACCCGAAACAATTTGTTTCAATTCCTTATTTAACGTAACCACTACAATTAAAATGCCGTCTTGAGACAAGAGGCGCCGATCTCTTAACACGATATTGCCGACGTCGCCCACTCCAAGACCGTCAATCAACACGTTCCCTGCCGTCACCTTTGACCCTGTTTTTGCCGTCTTTTTGGTCATTTCAACAACTTCACCGGGATCTACTAAGAAAATATGGTCTCTGCGGATGCCAACTGACTCAGCCAGTTTGGCATGGGCAATTTGCATTTTAAATTCACCATGAACGGGAATAAAATATTTTGGTTTCATTAAATGCAGCATCAGTTTTAGTTCTTCTTGGCATCCGTGACCGGAGAAAAACCCTTTCTTGTCTATGGAGACAACGTTGGCGCCTGCTCTGAACAGCAAATCGATCGTTTTCGAATAGATTAATTCGTGTCCGGGTGTTGGAGAAGAAGCGATTAATACGGTATCACCATTCCTGACATTGTACTGTTTATGAATCCCTTTCGCCATTTTAGCTATTTCTGATAACGGTTCGCCTTGTGCACTGGCTGCCAAAAAAATGACATCGTGATCGGGTTGTTTCAAAGCTTCAGAAATCGGGATCAATAAGTTGTCAGCAAAATTTAAATAACGGAGTTTTTTGGCAAGATCAACAAGTTTTGATAAATATTTTCCGATCAACGCCACTTTTCTGCCATTTTGGATAGCGGCATCGAACACCTGTTGGATGCGATGGATGTTAATCTCTGCAATCGAAACAATTACCTTGCCTTTCGAGCTGTATAAACAATCATTGATTACGTCGGCAATGAGAGATTCCGAACCTGTGTATCCCGGTTTTTCCGCATTAATGCTGTCGGAAAGAAGGCATAGAACTCCTTTATTGCCGATTTCAGCTATTTTTCGGATATCAGGGTAGCTGTTTCCAATGGGGGTTTGTTCAAATTTAAAATCGCCGGTATGAACGATCGCACCCATCGAAGTATAAAAACAAACACCGACAGAATCCGGAACATTTGAGAACGTATGGAAGAAAGAAATTTTCACTTGTGAAATTTGAATCGGCTTTTGCACATCGATTTCACGGAAGTCAGCCTTCATTCCATATGGCTTGAGGCGTTCTTTTGTTAATGCAATCGTCCACTTCGTTCCGTATACAGGTATGTCAAGATGTTTTAGCAGATGGAATACCGCACCGATCCTGCCCGAAGCGCCATTCGTCAGAATAATCGCTTTCACTCGTTCTTTATTTTCCAGTAAATATGTAATATCAGGAATGACAACGTCAATGCCAAGCATTTCATTTTCCGGATATTTCAACCCGGCATCGACAATAAAAATATCGGAATCAATTTCGACAACGTACATATTTTTTCCGACTTCTCCAACGCCTCCTAAGGAAATCAGTTTTATTCTTTCTGTTTTTTTCATATGTGTTAATGAGCCTCCCTAAAAATATCCCCGTCCAAAGCACTTAGTCTTATTATAACTGATGGAAGAATTGGAAGACAAGATTCATTTCACCGAATGGCTTTTTATCTGACTAGCCCTTCCTCCCACAATAAGACAAGGGCAAAAAAATAGGCCAATCGAAGCGATTAGCCCAACTGATTCATGATATGTTGCAGAGAAGCTCTTTCTTCCATCGATAACGGAACAAGCGGCAGCCTTACTGGTCCGACATCAAGCCCCTTGAGTTGTAAAGCTGTTTTTACCGGTGCCGGACTTGGCGCTTTGAACAGTTCTTTCATGAATGGAAGGTATTTGCGGTGAAGCTGTCCTGCTTTTTGCACATCACCGCGCAAGAAAGCGTTAATCATCATTTGCATTTCATTGCCGATGATATGGGAAGCTACAGAAATGACGCCATCTGATCCAATTGCTAATGCCGGAAGTGTTAAACTGTCATCGCCGCAGTACAGCGCAAAATCGTCTGGAGTACGTTCAATGATAGTTGCCATATTTTCCAAATTTCCGCTTGCTTCTTTTATTGCCACGATGTTGGAAATTTCAGCTAACCGGATGACGGTTTCCGGAGCTATCGTTGAAGAAGTTCTACCAGGCACATTGTATAACATAACCGGCAGTTTCGTGTTTTCCGCCACTGTTTTAAAATGCTGGTACATGCCTTCTTGATTTGGTTTATTGTAATAAGGGGCTACAAGCATAATGGCGTCCACGCCAGTTTCTTCCGCTTTTCTTGTCAATTCTATCGATTGTTTCGTATTGTTCGTACCTGTTCCGGCAATCACCGGGATTCTCTTATTGACAACCGCAACGCAATGTTTAAACAGAGCGATTTTTTCCTCTGCCGTCAATGTAGGGGATTCCCCTGTTGTTCCAGCAACAACGATCGAATCTGTCCCATGATGAATTAAATATTCAATCAGCTTTTCCGTTTTCTCAAAATCTACATTGCCATTATGATCAAAAGGGGTCACCATTGCCGTCGAAACTTTTCCAAAAATACCCATTTCCTCACATCCTTACTGATTATTCTCCAAGTTCGAACGCTCTATGTAATGCGTTCACTGCTTTTGTCATATCTTCTTCATTGACAAGCACCCAGATGGTTGTATGGCTGTCAGCCGACTGCAAAATTTGAATTCCTTCAGCCGACAATGCTGAAACAATTTTAGCGGCAATGCCGGGCACTCCTTGAATGCCTCCACCAACAGCTGAAATTTTTGCGCAATGACGAGTGATGATCGGATCATATCCGTTCCCTTTTAAAATTCTGACAGCTTCATCCGTAAGCTCGCCAAAAACCGTATATACTACGCTCTTTGGCGTAATGTTAAAAAAGTCCACGCTGATCCCGCTTACCGCCATCGACTTAAAGATTTCGGAATGAAAGCCCAAATTTCCTTCTTTCGCTTCCACTTTAATTTGCGTTATATCTTGTACGTGGGCAATACCGGTAATGATTCGTTCTTTATAAACCGCATGAAATCTTTGATCATGCTCCGAGGCAATAAGCGTGCCTGTTGATTTGGCATATGTGGACCGAATGCGGATCGGTATTTTGGCCTGCATGGCGATTTCGACCGCACGGGGATGGATAACCTTCGCTCCTTGATAGGCAAGGTTGCAAATTTCCGTATAGGTGACATAAGAAAGCGGTTTGGCATCCTTTACAATGCGTGGATCTGCCGTCATCACTCCTTCTACATCCGTAAAAATATCAATATATTTCGCGTTTAAAGCCGCGCCCAAGGCGGCAGCGGATGTATCGCTTCCACCCCTGCCGATTGTTGTGACATCGCCGTTTGAGTCTGCACCTTGAAATCCAGCCACGACAACAACATCATATGTTTCCATTAAACGAATGAGCCGATCGCATTTCATGGCAATAATTCTGGCATTTGTATGTTCGTTTGTCGTCAAAAAACCGGCTTGAGCGCCGGTTAAAGCAGTCGCTTTCAATCCCTTGCCATTTAGCATGCTTGTGAAGACCACGGCTGATATAATCTCTCCACATGATAATAACATGTCTTGTTCCCGTTTGGAAATGGTGTCCATTCCCCCTTCCACCAAACTTAGAAGGGTATCGGTAGCATATGGATCGCCTTTCCTCCCCATCGCCGAAACGACCGCTACTACTTTCTGCCCGTTTTTCAAGGCATCTTTTATATGTTCATATGCGTGTTCTCTGCCTTCTGCGTCGCGGACTGAAGTGCCTCCAAACTTTTGAACAACGATGTCCATGCATTTCACCTCTAAAAATAACTAAACAGAAGAGAGCTGAATCATGTCAACTCTCTTCTTTTGAAAAACTTACACTAGATTAAGTTTAACTAAACTTTCAGCAATTTGTACAGAGTTTAGTGCTGCTCCTTTTAATAGATTGTCAGAAACAATCCAAAGATGGAATCCGTTTGGACGATCTAAATCTTTGCGAATCCGTCCGACAAACGTATCATATTTGCCTTCTGCGAAAGCTGGCATTGGATATACTTGATTGTCAGGATCATCTTGCACCGTGACGCCCGGCGCATCTTTCAGCACATTCCGCAAATCATCAGCCGTGACACCATCATGGTCGATTTCAATATAAACTGATTCAGAATGGCCGACAGCCACAGGCAATCGTACGCAAGTTGCCGCCACTTCCAGTTCACTCATATGCATGATTTTCTTCGTTTCGTTGATCATTTTCATTTCTTCAAACGTAAATCCATTTTCTTGGAATTTATCAATTTGCGGAATCGCATTAAAGGCAATTTGATAATGTTTTTCATCACTTTTCACAGGCAAAATTTCCGGTTGAAACGGTTTGCCTTCCAAAATGGCCTTCGATTGTTCTTTTAATTCCCGAACCGCTTGCGCTCCTGCCCCGGAAACAGCTTGGTATGTGGAAACAATCACTTTTTTCAATCCGAACGCTTTCCGGATCGGCTGCAATGCGACAACCATCTGAATGGTTGAACAGTTTGGGTTGGCAATGATGCCGTTATGCCATTTGACATCCTCTTCGTTTACTTCGGGAACGACAAGCGGAACATTTTCGTCCATTCGGAATGCGCTAGTATTGTCGATAACGACAGCTCCTCTTTTGGCGGCTTCAGGAGCCAGCTGTTTAGAAACGCTTCCGCCTGCACTGAAAAGGGCAATATCAATCCCTTCAAAGCTTTCTGGAACAGCCTTTTGCACCGTAATCTCTTTTCCTCTGAACGTGACTGTTTTTCCCGCGGATCGTTCAGATGACAACAATGTTAAAGTTTCCACAGGAAAGTTTCTTTTTTCTAGAGTTTCAATCATTTGTGTTCCTACTGCTCCAGTTGCTCCAACAACTGCTACATGAAAGCTTTTTTCACCCATTCTCTATCTTTCTCCTTCCAATCATTGCAAAATCATTCGTCATGTATTCGTATTACGTTTTATTGTAACACAGCTGAAAAAAAATGTGATGGGCGAATTTTGATGTAAGCGTTTTATTCGTTGATTATTTACAAAACGGGCAATATTCCTGCTATTTTTTTGCTGTTTCCGGAAAATTCTCAATAATTACCGGCTGGAGTTGTTTATGTTCCAAGGCTGATTCTACTGTATCTACTAATAGATCCATTTTTGCAACCATCGAATTGGGTTTTTGAAATGGAGCATCTTGGCCAAAAGGTACAAAAAAAATATTTTTCGTTGCCATGAGCCTCATTAAATTCACTCCATTCAACCCGAGTGCATCATTCGTCGAGATCGCTAATACAACTGGGCGATGGTTGCGCATTGTTGCCTTTGCTGCCATTAAAACAGGTGAATCTGTTAAAGCATTTGCCAATTTGCTCAATGAATTTCCGGTAAGCGGTGCAATGACCATGCAATCAAGCGGTTGTTTGGGTCCAAGCGGCTCTGCTTTGACGATGGTGTCAATAATCTCTTCTCCCGTCAATTCACCAATTTTCTTTGCCCATTCTCCGGCCTCGCCAAATCTGGTTGATGTTGAAACGACAGTCTGTGTCACAATCGGCACAACACGGGCACCTTTTTTGACAAGTTTTTCAATTTGCGGAAAAACCAAATCATACGTACAATGGGAGCCAGTTAATCCAAAGCCGATCCGTTTATCTTTCACATCCATCATCCATACCCCTTTCTTTCAATTGTTCCTTCAGCAAGCTTGTAAGGGAATTGGCTAATATTTGGCCGGCAGTTTTCGGGGCAACAATTCCTGGAAGTCCTGGCGCTAAAATTGCTTTCATGCCTCTCTTTTCAGCATACCGAAAATCTGTTCCGCCTGGTTTTGAGGCCAGATCAATAATGAGTGCGTGAACAGGCATGTTCGATAAAACATGTGGCGTTAAAATTAGCGCAGGAACGGTATTAATGCAAATATCGATATCTTGCAGTTCATTTTTCAATTGGTCGGTATGAAAAGGAGTCAAGCTCATTTCTGTAATTCTGGCAAAATCGTTCAAATGACGGGAACCGACTTTCACTTTTCCCCCTAATGCTTGAAAAGCCCGGGCAACTGTCATTCCTGTTCTGCCAAATCCTAAAACTGCAATATTAGAACCGTGGATTGTATAATCAGTATGTTGAATGACTAGCATGATCGTTCCTTCAGCTGTGGGAATGGAATTGTAAATGGCGACATCATCCCGATCCAGAAGAGGTATCAGTTTCCGATTGGTGCTCGTCATCACATCATGTAAAAATTTTGTTTGAATTCCTGAATAAAACACGCAATGCGGTGGTGTAGAGGCAACCATTTCTTTCGTCAGCTTAATTTCTCTATTCGAAAATACAGCTTCAATCTGTCCATTGCCGCCGGTTCCTGATACCGGAAGAATTACCGCATCCATTTGATCAAGTTTTATATGGTCGCTTTCCACTTTTACTGATCTTTTATAAGCATGATCAAGTTGTTCATAGCCGACAAGAAACAATTTTGCTTCCAATTCAACAAGCGTCCCAATCACTTCAAGCTGCCTGGCGTCGCCGCCTAAGATTGCTATGTTTAAGCCAGTAAGCATTTACTTTTCACCTTCTTAATGGCTTATGATTAACGGCAGGTGCTTCTCGCTATCCTGACTAAAGTATCTTATGAACAATGCGGGGAATAGGTGAATGATGAAAATGAATAATAAAAAAACCGGATCATGACAGGATCCGGCTGATTTTATGAATGTTTTGTTTCCGAAGCATTTAGAGGAACGTCAATAATAATCATATCGGAACCGATTTTTTTTATGTGCTTCCAAGGAACACGGGTGTTTTGCCCTTGCTTTTTGAACCCAAACCATTTGATGGAAGGGATGATGAGAGCAGTGATTTGTCCTGTTTCCTCGTCTATTTCAAGATCGGTCTGTCCAAGCACTCCCATACGCTCGGCTCGTTTGACATCGACAATTTCTTTTCCGCTTAATTCAGATAAACGCAATCGCTTTTGCCCCCTTGGATCTTGTTTCCTCTTTTATATATATTTAAAAAGCATAAAAAAATGTCCGCCATTTGCAGGCATTAAACACCTGCCGGAAGACTTCCTTCAGGGCTTATTAATGAAAGGGCAAAGCGATCCGCCAAAATTTTGTGAATCAACCGGTGGACGCTTTCTTCATCAACACGATTGATTGTTTCAATGATTTCATCTAATGTGCGGTGCTTTTCCAAAAGCAGTTCATTTTTTCCATTGCGGCTCATTCTCGCATTGGTGCTTTCAAGACTGAGCATTAAATTCCCTTTTAGTTGTTCTTTGGAATTTAACAATTCTTTTTCGGAAATGCCGTCTTTTTTCAACTGATCAATCGTTTGGAAAATCGTTTCAAACAGCAAATCAAGCTGGTCGCTGCCAGTGCCCCCATAAATAGTCAACATTCCGCTGTCTTCATAAGAGGTATGGTAAGAAAAGATGGAATACGCCAACCCTTTTTCTTCCCTTACATCTTGGAAAAGCCTGCTTGACATGCTTCCGCCTAAAATATTGTTTAAGACAATCAAACTGTAAATATCGTCATGATCGACTTTTAACCCTTTAAATCCGATGCAGAGATGCGCTTGCTCGGTCTCTTTTTTCTTGGCAATTTTTTGATCCAAAAAATTCGGCTTCTGATACACGCGCCTCTTGTATGTCGATTCAAAGCTGCCAAACCATTTTTCAATATCAGATATGAATTCGTCTGTCACATTTCCGGCGACGGAGATTACGATATTATCAGGTGTATAATATTTCTCCATATATTCTTTCAACATATTTTTTGTGAACGTTGAGAGCGTTTCTTCCGTCCCCAAGATCGGATAACCGAGCGGATGATCCCCGTACACCGCTTTGCTCAACAAATCATGGACGATATCATCCGGCGTATCTTCATACATTTTAATTTCTTCCAAAACGACATTCTTTTCTTTTTTGATTTCTTCTTCATCGAATTTGGAATGGAAAAACATATCGGCTAACACGTCAAGTGCAAACTTTGCATGCTCATCCAGCACTTTTGCATAATAGCAAGTATATTCTTTCGATGTAAAAGCGTTTACTTGGCCGCCGATCTTATCAAAGGCTTCGGCAATTTCTTTGGCAGTTCTCTTTTCTGTTCCTTTAAAAAACATATGCTCCAAAAAATGTGAAATGCCGTTGTTTTCTTTTGTTTCATTTCTTGATCCTGTGCCAATCCAAACGCCGATGGAAACCGAACGAACGGTTGGTATTGTTTCTAAAACAATTCGAACACCGTTTTGGCATGTATATTTCTTGATCAAATTGGAACCCCCTATTCAACAAAATCAATGAAGACGTTGTTCATCAAACATGTCCGTCAGCGAACCAATTGATAAATTTTTTTCTTTCATTGATATAATTAATGTTTCCAAGCTATCCGCCGTTGATGAAGTAGGATGCATTAAAATAAGTGCACCGTTATGAACTTTTGACATGACCCGGTTGATCAATGTTTCCGGACTCGGCTTTTGCCAATCAATCGTATCGACTGACCACATAATCGTTTCCATTTGCTGTTCAGCAGCGATTTCTACAACCTCTTTGCGAAAGCTGCCGCTCGGAGGAGCAAACCATTTTACTTTCTTCCCTGTGATTGCTTCAATCACTTCATTCGTTTGGATGATTTCCTGACGGATTTTTGCCGTTGGAAGCCTGGCCATATCTGGATGAGAATATGAATGATTGCCAATGTCATGGCCGTTTTCCACAATCATTTTCGCTAATTCCGGATTGTTTTTCACCCATCTGCCTTCTAGAAAAAACGTTGCTTTTACATGATGTTTTTTTAGTATAAAGAGCATTTTCGGCAAATATTCGTTACCCCAAGCAACATTGATTAAAAAAGACACCATCGGTTTATCCGGATGGCCGCGGTAGATTGCTTCCGGCGGCAAATCGCTTAAATGAATGGACGGCGGAACTTGTTTATAAACCAGCAGCTGAGGATTAAACAAACCTTTTTCTTTCATCCTTTTATATGAGGCATCAATGTCAACTTTCAATCCATTATATCCTGGCGTCTTTTTCCAAATTTTATGTATTTCCGCATTTTGCGGATCCACTTCATAATGTTTGGCCCGCTTGACAATTTCCTCGTAAAGCTTGTCGGTTTTCGCCGATGTCAGCACGGTTTTTCCTTTGAGGCCGTTTATAAAGGTTGTTGTAAAGCTGTTGTTTGTCAAGGCGACCGACAGAAGAAAAACCGATAGAAAACCCGTCATTTTCACCCATTTCCCGTTCATCTCATCATCCCCTTTTTCACTATAAAATATGTGAAAAGGGGACAAGGTAGAACAAAGCAGCTTAAAAAATGGAAAGAAGCCGGGTTTCCCTAGCTCCAGTTAAGACTTTTGTTTTTCTTTTTCCTCTTTTAAAACAGCCTTCCTAGATAAATTCACCCGTCCTTGTTTATCAATTTCCATTACTTTCACTAAAATGTCATCGCCGATGGACACGACATCTTCTACTTTTCCTACTCGTTCTTCTGCAAGTTCAGAAATGTGGACTAAACCGTCTTTTCCATTAAACAGCTCGACGAAAGCCCCGAATTTTTCAATTCTTTTTACCTTTCCGAGGTAAATTTGGCCAACTTCCACCTCACGGACAATATCTTCAATAATTTTTTTCGCTTTTTTGTTCATCTCTTCATCCACAGATGAGATGTAAATCGTACCGTCCTGCTCAATGTCGATCTTCACGCCTGTTTCTTCGATGATTTTATTGATTTGTTTTCCGCTTGGGCCGATGACTTCACGGATTTTGTCCGGATTGATCGTCATTGATAAAATTTTTGGTGCATGTGGAGATAAGTGTTTTCTTGGCTCAGAAAGGGTCTTGAGCATTGATTTCAAAATTTCAAGGCGGCCTTTACGAGCTTGCTTTAACGCTTCTTCCAAAATCTCGCGCGACAAGCCTTTAATTTTTATATCCATTTGCAGGGCCGTGACGCCTTTTTCTGTGCCGGCAACCTTAAAGTCCATGTCGCCAAGCGCATCTTCCATTCCTTGAATATCCGTCAAAATCGTATAATGTTCACCTGATTTGACAAGCCCCATCGCGATGCCGGCAACCGGCGCTTTGATCGGTACGCCTGCGTCCATCATTGCCAGCGTGCTGGCGCATATGCTTGCTTGAGAAGTCGATCCGTTCGATTCAAGCACTTCGGAAACTAAGCGAATGGTATATGGAAATTCCCGTTCAGACGGAATGACCGGTTCAAGCGCCCTCTCTCCTAAAGCACCGTGGCCGATTTCCCGTCTTCCAGGTCCGCGCATTGGTCCGGTTTCGCCGACGCTGAACGGAGGAAAATTATAATGATGCATAAACCGCTTCGATTCTTCGACTCCAAGCCCGTCCAATATTTGCACATCTCCTAATGCGCCAAGTGTGCAGATCGATAGCGCCTGTGTTTGGCCTCGAGTAAACAAACCTGAGCCGTGTGTCCGCGGCAATAAACCAACAGCGGATGACAGCGGGCGAATTTCATCAATTTTTCGTCCGTCAGGCCGCACCTTCTCTTCCGTAATCAGGCGGCGCACCTCTTCTTTTACGAGCTTCGCCAAAATTTCCTTTACTTGCTTCACGACCTCTTCTCCGGCTTCTTCCTGTTCAAAATTTTGAACCGTCTGGTCTTTTACTTGATTGATTGCATCATCGCGCGCATGCTTTTCAGGCACTTGAATCGCGCGAAGAAGGTCGGCTCCAGCCATTTCTCGAACCCTTTTTTCCAGTTCCTCGTCAATTTGGTAGAGTTCAACTTCCATTTTTTCTTTGCCGATTAGTTGGACAATTTCTTCTTGGAAGGCGATTAAACGTTTGATTTCTTCATGGCCAAACATGATCGCTTCAAGCATTGTTTCTTCAGGCACTTCATTTGCTCCTGCTTCAACCATGTTGATGGCATCTTTTGTTCCGGCCACAACTAAATGAATATCGCTTTTTTCAAGCTGGTCGACCGTCGGGTTGATAATAAATTGATCATCAATACGGCCGACGATCACTCCAGCAATCGGTCCTTCAAACGGAATATCAGACACTGATAATGCAAGCGAAGAGCCGAACATAGCCGCCATTTCCGAAGAGCAGTCTTGGTCCACGCTCATAACCATGCTGACGACCTGAACCTCATTTCGGAATCCTTCGGGAAACAGCGGACGGATTGGCCGGTCGATCAAACGGCTGGCTAAAATCGCTTTTTCACTTGGTCTTCCCTCCCGCTTGATGAAGCCTCCGGGAATTTTTCCGACCGCATAAAGCCGCTCTTCATAGTTAACCGTAAGGGGGAAGAAGTCGACTCCTTTTGCTTCCTTCGAAGCGGTTGCCGTGCTTAACACAACAGTATCTCCATATCGAACAAGCACCGAACCATTTGCCTGTTTCGCCAGCTGGCCGATTTCAACCTTCAGAGTTCTTCCGGCCCAGTCGATGGAAAAGACATGTTTTTCTTGATCCATATGTGTTTTGAACCCCTCTTTCAATGAAATCAATATATATTCGCAATAAATAGCACAATCTGTTTTTGAAAGGCTATGTATTATTATGACCGATTGACTGTCAACATTTTCAGTCTTTAGCTTCTCTTAATTGGTGTGGAAAGAAATTCTTATTACACTAAAAAAGCGGGAAATATCCCGCTTTCCATTATCGACGCAAACCAAGTTTGTTAATCAGTTCACGATAACGTGTGACATCTTTATTGCGCAAATACGCTAATAAATTACGGCGCTTCCCAACCATTTTTAAAAGACCGCGGCGTGAATGGTGGTCTTTTTTGTGTACGCGCAAATGCTCGTTTAAGATGTTGATTTTCTCTGTCAGGATAGCAATTTGTACTTCCGGTGAACCCGTATCGGATTCGTGCGTTTTGAACTGATCGATAATTTCATTTTTGCGTTCTTGCGTTAATGCCATCCTTACTCCACCTCCTATTGATCAATCCCCGGCAACCTAGCAAGCGTCGGTGATTCGCATTGCCAAGCAGCGGTTTAAAGTTACAAGAATAAGAATACTATTTTTTATTTTAAAAAGCAAGGAGAATCAGAAAATTTTTCGAAGAACAAAAGTGCTTCTTCCTTATCCTTTTTGATTTGGGAGATCAATTCCTGGACGCCTGCAAATTTTTGCTCGCTTCTTAGACGTTTGCACCATTTGATCGTGACCGTTTCATGATAGATGCTTCGTTGAAAATCAAATATATGAACCTCTATGCTCGGTTTCTCCGGTTGATCGTCATGAAAAGTCGGTTTATAACCTATATTGCAAACCCCCCGATGCACTTCCTGTCCAATCCGCACTGTTACTGCATATACCCCTGTTCGCGGAATCAGATAGTGGTCTGAAAGTTCGATATTGGCCGTTGGAAACCCGATGGTACGACCCCGTTTTTCCCCATGAATGACTTTTCCGATGACTTGATACGGGCGTCCCAACAAATGGCAAGCGTAAAAAACATCCCCGTTGTGAAGGGCTTTTCGGATCAGTGACGAGCTGATTTTTTTATCGCCGTCTGTCAACTTTTCAACCGTTGTTTGCGTAAAAGCGCCTCTTGAATGTTGAGGCATTGTTTCCATAGTACCTTTTCCGTACCTTCCGTATGTAAAATCAAATCCAGCCACGACATGAATGGCACGAAGTCCGATTAAATATTGATCAACAAAATCTTGGGGCGATAAAGCGCTGAAGCTCTTTGTAAACTCTACCAAATATAAACGATCAACCCCGAGGCTGGCAATCAATTTTTCTTTTTCTTTCAAAGGTGTGATATATTCCACATCTTGAATATCTTTTTGCAAAACAATGGAAGGATGAGGATGAAAGGTCATGACAGCACATTCCACATTCATCTCTTCAGCTTTTTGCAAAGCCGTTCGGATCACTTTTTGATGCCCTTTATGCACACCGTCAAAAAATCCGAGAGCCATAACAACTTTTGGCACTTCTTCTTTTTTTAAGTGGTGAGGATGTGTGAGTCTTATCGTTTTCACAGAAAGTTCCCCTTTTCTTCAACTCTATTCGTCCTGTTTCATGACTTTTACTGGCTTTATCATATTTGCTTTTAGCGGATGCTTTTGATACAAAGCGATGATGTGTTGATTATGCCAAACCGCGATAATCTCATCTTTGCCGATGAATGAAAGATGTTCCGGCATTGTCAATACCGAGCCGTTTTGTACTTTCCTTGCTAATGTATCATTTATTGTCCATTTCGGCAAATGATTCAAAACGTTGTCGATCGTTAGAAATCCTTTTGGAAATTCACCGCTTTCTAAAAACTGTTCGACCGTTTGAAACGTGATGCAGTCGTGCAAATGAAAGCGGCCGGAACGAATTCGAACTAAATGAGACATATGGGCGGGATATCCCAATTGCTCTCCAATCATGACGGCAAGTGTGCGGATGTAGGTGCCTTTTGAACAAGACACTTGGATCGAAAAACTTGCTGTATTTCCCTCATGTTTGATATTTGACCGCAAGCAGATGTCAAATATCGTCACAATCCTTTTTGGGCGATTGACCATTTTTCCTTCCCGGGCATATTCATAAAGCTTTTTTCCGTTTACCTTTACGGCCGAATACATTGGAGGCACCTGAACGATCTTTCCAAGCAAATTTTTGAGAACACGTTCAACTTCCGGCCTTGAAGGGGGATGTATGACTTTTTTTTGCGCGACAACCTTCCCTGAAGCATCTTCCGTTTCCGTTGCAATTCCCAGCGTCACTTCTGCCACATATTCTTTGTCTTCAGACATTAAATATTGGGCAACCTTTGTAGCTTTGCCAATGCAGATAGGTAGGATCCCAGAAACATCCGGATCTAATGTTCCCGTATGGCCAACTTTTTTGGTACGAAACAATTGCCTTATCTTTTGGACACAGTTGTGCGATGTCATGCCGGCCGGTTTATGAAGAAGCAGCACACCATCCAAAGTCATGCCTCCTCTCTATCTGTTATGTGAAAAAAGAACCCGTTCAACATGAAGAGTAGAACGGGGATTGATCGGGCTATTGATCGCTTTCGCTTTCATCCTTTTTCAATTCATGAATCAGCTTTTCAATACGATTGCCATAATCGATTGATTCATCAAATTCAAAATGAATTTCAGGGGTTTTTCTAAGGCGGATTCGGGAGCCAATTTCAGAGCGGATAAATCCCTTTGCTTTCGCCAGAGCCTTCATCGTATCCTCTTTTTGCTGCTCATCCCCTAAAACTGATATATACACTTTGGCAATTTGTAAATCTCCTGTCAAACTCACATCTGTAACGGTCACAAAACCGATTCTAGGATCTTTCAATTTTCTCCCAAGAATTTCGCTTAATTCCTTTTTCATTTGTTCAGCAACTCTTGTAGCTCTCAGGCTCATGTGATCACCTCATTAGCTAAAACCAATCAACCGTTGTAATGGTTCTTTCTATTTCCGGAAAGGAGTCGATCATGCGAATGGCAGATGCGAGCTCCTTTTCAGTCATCATGCGGTTTGACGAAATACAGGCAACCCCGATTTTTGTCCGCTGCCATGCATCTTGAAAATCCAATTCTGCTACACTCACATTTAATTTGTTTTTCAACCTTTGAATAATACGCTTTACAACTGCACGTTTTTCTTTAAGAGATGATGCTTCATAAATGATGCATTCACATGAAAGAATCCCAACCATTACGGCTTAACTTCCTCCATCACGAATGCTTCAATCGTATCTCCTTCTTTAATATCATGGAAGTTTTTAATGGTCAGACCGCATTCGTAACCTTGGGAAACTTCTTTTACATCGTCCTTAAACCGTTTCAAGGTGTCGATTTCCCCTTCAAATATGACGACGCCGTCTCGAATTAAACGAACGCTGCTATCGCGGGTGACAGAGCCTTCTTGAACATAGCAGCCGGCAATCGTTCCGATTTTGGACACTTTGAATGTTTGTCGGACTTCAAGGGTTCCGATTACTTTTTCTTCATATTCTGGATCGAGCATTCCTTTCATTGCCGCTTCGATCTCTTCAATGACTTTGTAAATGATTCGGTGAAGGCGGATATCGACTTGTTCGGCTTCCGCTGTTCTTTTCGCATTAACATCAGGGCGGACGTTAAAGCCGATGACGATTGCATTGGATGCCGAAGCTAGCATGATATCATATTCGGTAATGGCGCCGACACCTGTATGAATGATTTTAACTTTCACGCCCTCCACATCGATTTTTTGCAAAGCAGAGGACAGAGCTTCAACGGATCCTTGAACGTCCGCTTTAACGATTAAGTTGATTTCTTTTATATCATTTTGCTTAATTTGCTCAAACAGATCATCCAAGCTTAATTTCGCTTTTTCGCTTCGCTGTTCTTCAAGCTGTTTTTTCGCGCGCGCTTCCCCTATTTGCCGCGCTTTTTTCTCATCTTCAAACACCATAAATCGATCTCCTGCCAACGGTACTTCATGAAGGCCTGTAATTTCAACAGGAGTCGACGGCTTCGCTTCTTTTACTCGTCTTCCGACGTCATTGACCATCGCACGAACTTTTCCGTACGTGTTGCCGACAACAATCGGATCGCCAACGCGAAGTGTTCCGTTTTGCACAAGCAATGTTGCGACAGAACCTCTTCCTTTATCAAGCTTGGCTTCTATGACAGTTCCAGTTGCCATTCTGTTCGGATTTGCTTTCAATTCTTCCATTTCCGCCACAAGCAAAATCATTTCCAACAATTCAGGAATTCCTTCTCCTTTTAAAGCAGAGATCGGCACAAAAATCGTGTCGCCTCCCCAGTCTTCCGGAACAAGCCCTTGCTCTGTCAATTCCTGCATGACACGATCTGGATTTGCTGTCGGTTTATCCATTTTGTTAACTGCTACAATGATGGGAACATTTGCTGCTTTTGCATGATTGATCGCCTCAATTGTCTGCGGCATGACGCCATCATCTGCAGCGACGACAAGAACGGTAATATCCGTCAGCTGTGCTCCGCGAGCGCGCATCGTTGTAAAGGCTGCGTGGCCGGGTGTATCTAAAAAGGTGATTTTTTTTCCATCCACTTCAACTTGGTAAGCGCCGATATGCTGTGTAATGCCTCCGGCTTCTCCTTCTGCAACTTTTGTTTTGCGGATGGAGTCAAGCAAGGTTGTTTTTCCGTGGTCAACGTGGCCCATGATCGTTACAACTGGCGGGCGGCTTACAAGGTCTTCGGCTTTATCTTCGATTTCATATTTTTCAAATTCTGTTTCATCAAATACGATTTCTTCTTCCGCTTCCACACCGTATTCGGAAGCAATCAACTCAATTGAATCTTTGTCAAGTTCTTGGTTGATCGTTGCCATAACACCAAGCATCATTAATTTTTTAATGATTTCTGAAGGTTCTCTATGAAGCTTATTTGCCAACTCTCCAACTGTTAAAGAGCCTTGATACGTAATTTTTGACGGCAGTTGTTTGCTCTGCTGCGTTTCCTGAGGGGAATCTTTTCTATTTTTTTTGCCGCTTTTTTTGTTTTTCGGTTTGGATGGATGGTGCGTAAACTCCTCTTTGCGGTTATCACGTTTTTGAAATGATTTTTTGCCCGTTTTTTTCTTTGCCGTCACAATAACTTCTTCGTCATCATCTTCCATGCGCGTTCTGAATTCCGGGTTTTTGTTCATTTTTTGTTTCGGCTGTTCTTTTTGATTTTTTTTCGGCCGCTGATCATTTTTCTCCTGTTTATGAAAACGCCCGTTTAATTTTTCGATGGTTTTGCCATCGATCATCGACATATGATTGGAAACCTCCACGTCCATTTCCTTTAGTGCATGGATAACCTCTTTGCTAGAAATATTTTGCTGCTTTGCATATTCATAAACTCTCATTTTACCCATACGTTCACCCCCAAAGTAGTTATTCGAGCAGAAGTTTCAGTTTTTTTGCAAAGCCTTCCTCGCATACCGCAACGACCACTCTCTCTTTTTTGCCAATCGCCTGGCCTAGCTCGTATCTGCTGCCTGTGAAAACGACAGGCACTTGATAATAAGCGCATTTATCGGTAATTTTTTTCTTCGTGTTAGGAGATCCGTCATTTGCAAGAAGAACCAATTTCACACGTCCCTTGCGCAATTCCTTTAATACAAGTTCTTCTCCTGAAACAACTTTTTTGGCTCGAAAGGCGAGCCCTAATAAAGAATTCCATTGTCCTTTCATGACGAATCAACCGTTCTCCTTTTCAGCCAGCTGAATCAACTCATCGTAGATCGATTCGGGTATCGGCGCATTTAAATGGTTGGCCAACATATTTTTCTTTTTCGCTTTTAAGATGCATTCTTTGTCAAGTGTAATGTAGGCCCCCCGCCCGTTTTTTTTCCCAGTTAAATCGATGGAAACATCTCCTTCTTTCGAACGGACGATTCGAACAAGCTCCTTTTTCGGCTTCATTTCTCCAGTTGCCACACATTTCCGCATCGGAATTTTTTTTTGCTTTGCCACTGGTAGCTCACCTCTATTCGTCTTGTTCTTCTTCGTCATCTGATACAGCCGTTGAACTATTTTCCCGCGGATATATGCCAAGTTCTTTCGCATCAGACTCGCTTTTTATATCAATTTTCCATCCTGTCAATTTCGCTGCAAGGCGTGCGTTCTGTCCTCTTTTGCCGATTGCAAGCGACAATTGATAATCAGGGACAACAACAGTGGTCGCTTTTTCCTCTTCATTCACATTGACATCTAAAACTTTCGAAGGGCTTAAGGCATTAGAAACAAATTCAAGCGGATCTTTCGACCAGCGGACAATGTCAATTTTTTCTCCGTTCAATTCATTGACAATCGCCTGCACACGTTGTCCTTTTGGTCCGACGCAAGCTCCTACAGGATCCACTTCAGGATTGTCGGAGTGAACTGAAATTTTTGATCTTTCACCGGCTTCTCTTGCCACCGATTTGATTTCAACGGTTCCATCATAAATTTCTGGCACTTCCAATTCAAACAGCCGCTTCAGCAATCCGGGATGGGTTCTTGAGACAAAGATTTGCGGTCCTTTTGTCGTTTTTTCTACCCTTGTAATGAAAACTTTAATGCGGTCATGCGGTTTATAGGTTTCATTCGGCATTTGTTCGGATAACGGAAGGAGCGCTTCCGTTTTGCCTAAGCTGACATAAATAAATTTCGGATCTGTTCGTTGAACAATGCCAGTTATAATGTCCTCTTCGCGGTCAATAAATTCGGAATAGATGACGCCTCTTTCCGCTTCACGGACACGCTGCGTCACAACCTGTTTGGCGGTTTGCGCGGCTATCCGTCCAAACTCTTTCGGTGTCACTTCCAATTCGACAATATCGCCAATTTCGTATTGCGGATTTATCTTGGCGGCATCCTCAAGGGATATTTCCAATCGGGGATCTGTTACATCTTCGACGACTTCTTTTCTGGCAAACACCTTCATTGTCCCCGTTTCACGGTTTATATCGACACGAACATTTTGTGCTTGGTTAAAATTGCGTTTGTAAGCAGAAATGAGCGCAGCTTCTATCGCTTCAATAATGACATCTTTGCTTATGCCCTTTTCTTTCTCTAATATCGTTAGGGCTTCCAAAAGTTGGCTGTTCATAAAATGACGTTCCTCCTCATGATTAAAAATTAAAGGAAACAGCAAGTCTCGCCTTGGCAATTTTCTCCCATGGAATTTCTATTTGTTTCGTTCTTGTTTTCACTTTGATCTCCAGCTCGGCTGTCCCGCCGTCGAAGCTTGTTAAAATTCCTTGGAATTGTTTTTCACCGTCAATCGGCTCATAAGTTTTAATTAAAACGTTTTTGCCAATCGCTTGTTCAAAATCCGCTTTTGTTTTTAATGGACGTTCTGCACCTGGAGAAGAAACTTCCAAAAAATAATGATGCGGAATCGGGTCAATTTCATCGAGCTTTTCACTTAAACGTTCACTCACCATCCCGCATTCTTCAATGTCAACCCCGTCTTCTGAATCGATGAAAACTCGCAAGTACCAATTTTTACCTTCCTTGACATATTCAACGTCCACCAGCTGCAATTGCAAGCTTTCAAGAATAGGTTCCGCCAATTCTTTCACGAGAACTGTTATCGATTGATTCATATTTTCCTCCCTGGTTCTTTGTCTGGCAGTTGTTGCGATAAAAACCGGCTCCAATAGGAAAGAGTGGGTGCTCCCCACTCTTTTTTCCTGGCTATCTGTTAGCATTTCCACTATTGAATATAACATAACAGAATTCTGTTTGCAAATTGAAACCAATTTTAAAACAGTGACAGCTGGTTATGTTCCGGCAATGTTTTCAAGCAGCCATGTTTTTCGAGATATTCCATAATCGTTTTCGACAATCTTGTCCGCTCTTGCAAATCTTCTTTTGATAAAAATTCTCCCTCTTCTCTTGCTTTTACAATGTTCAAGGCCGCGCTTGTTCCGAGACCCGGAATGGAGTTGAACGGAGGAATAAGGCTGTCGCCATCAATAATAAACTGTTTTGCATCCGACCGGTAAAGATCCACCCTTTGGAATGAAAATCCTCTTTCTGTCATCTCCAGCGCCATTTCCAAAACTGTTAATAAACTTTTTTCTTTTGGAGATGCATCAAGCCCTTTTGCATTTATTTCTTCAATTTTCGCTCTTATCGCTGCACTGCCTTTAATCATCGTTTCAATGTCAAAGTCGTCCGCTCGGACTGTAAAATAAGTTGCATAAAATAATAGCGGAAAATGAACTTTGAAATAAGCAATTCTGACTGCCATCAACACATAGGCTGTGGCGTGCGCCTTCGGAAACATATATTTGATTTTTTTGCAAGAATCAATATACCAATCCGGCACGCCGTTTTTCTTCATTTCTTCTTCCCATTCAGGGATTAAACCTTTCCCTTTGCGGACAGATTCCATAATTTTAAATGCCAACGACGGCTCCAATCCTTGATAAATTAAATAAACCATAATATCATCCCGGCAGCCGATCACTTCGCTTAACGTGCAAATCCCGTTTTGAATCAATTCTTGTGCATTGCCAAGCCAAACATCTGTGCCGTGGGACAACCCGGAAATTTGCACCAGCTCTGAAAAAGTTGTCGGTCTTGTATCTTCAAGCATTTGTCTGACAAAGCGCGTTCCGAATTCAGGAATTCCTAAAGTCCCTGTTTTGCAGCCGATTTGCTCCTCCGTCACCCCGAGCGATTCGGTGGAAGAAAAAATTTTCATCACTTCCGGATCATCCGTCGGGATTGTTTTCGGATCAATGCCGCTCAAATCTTGCAGCATGCGGATCACCGTCGGATCATCGTGGCCGAGTATATCTAGTTTTAACAAATTATCATGAATGGAGTGGAAATCAAAATGTGTCGTTCTCCATTCAGCACTTGTATCGTCAGCCGGGTATTGAATCGGTGTAAAATCGTAAATATCCATGTAATCTGGCACGACAATGATGCCTCCCGGATGTTGGCCGGTCGTCCGCTTCACACCTGTACAGCCTTGGACAAGCCTGTCTACTTCAGCGCTTCTTAAATGGAGGGAGTTGTCATTCATATAGCCGCGGACAAAGCCAAAAGCTGTTTTTTCAGCAACAGTGCCGATGGTGCCTGCCCGGAAAACATTGTCCTCTCCAAATAATACTTTCGTATAATTGTGTGCTCTCGGCTGATATTCGCCCGAAAAATTCAAATCGATATCAGGCACTTTATCTCCTTTAAATCCTAAAAACGTTTCAAACGGGATATCGTGGCCGTCTTTTTTATATTTCGCCCCGCAGTGCGGACAATTTTTATCAGGCAAATCATAGCCGGAACCGACGGAACCATCGTTGAAAAACTCGGAATGCTTGCATTTTGGGCAGACATAGTGCGGCGGAAGCGGATTGACTTCTGTTATTTCTGTCATCGTTGCTACAAATGATGAACCGACAGATCCCCTAGAACCGACTAGGTAGCCGTCATCAAGCGATTTTTTTACAAGCTTGTGCGATATTAGATAAATAACGGCAAAACCGTGGCCGATGATGCTTTTTAATTCTTTCTCCAATCGTTCTTGGACGATTTGCGGTAATGGATCGCCGTAAATCTCTTTTGCCCGCTTGTAGCTCATTTCCCGAATTTCCTCGTCCGCCCCTTCAATTTTTGGCGTATATAAATCATCTTTAATCGGTTTTACTTCTCCGATTAAGGAGGCTATATACTTCGTATTTTGCACAACGATTTCTTTTGCTTTTTCTTCACCTAAAAAACGGAATGCATCCAGCATTTCATTTGTTGTCCGAAAGTACACATCAGGCAACGTATGGCGGTTTAACGGATTCGCTCCACCTTGAGAGGAGATCAGTATTTTACGGTATATTTTGTCTTCCTTGTTCAAATAATGGACATTGCCTGTTGCGACAACAGGAATCGACAACTTTTCGCCTAGCTTTACGATGTTGGCGATGATTTCTCTAATGGCCTTTTCATTCCTTACTTGTTCCGTTTCAATTAAAGGGTAGTAAACTTCCGGGGGATGAACTTCGAGAAAATCATAAAAAGCAGCGAGTTCCTCCACTTCCTCCGCTCCTTTTTGCATCATCGCCTCAAATACCTCCCCTTTATCGCAGCCGGAACCGATCAAAATCCCTTCCCGATGCTTGACAAGCACAGAGCGGGGAATACGCGGAACCCTGTAAAAATATTGGATATGTGAAAGGGAAACGAGTTTAAATAAATTTTTCAATCCTGTATCATTTTGCGCTAGAAGTGTCGCATGAAAAGGTCTTGCCCGCTGATAAGCTTTTGAATCGCCCGTTCGCTCGTTTAGTTCATCATGATAGAAAATCCCGCGATCTTTGATATCCTTTAGCATTTTGACCAATAAATACCCAGTCGCTTCTGCGTCATAAATCGCTCTATGGTGTTGGACAAGTTCAATATCAAATTTTTTACAAAGCGTATTGAGACGGTGGTTTTTTAAATCCGGATATAAATAGCGGGCAAGCTCCAATGTGTCGATCACAGGGTTGGACGCTTTTTGTCCGTGCAAATGTTTTTTGTATCCATTGTTAATGAATCCCATATCAAAACTTGCATTGTGAGCGACAAGAATACTGTCACCCGCCCAATCGCGAAAGTTCCTGAGAACTTCTTCAATTTCCGGTGCGTCTTGCACCATATCATCGGTAATGCCCGTCAATTCGATCGTAGTCGCGGATAGCGGATGATGCGGGTTTGCGAACGATTCAAAACGGTCGATGATTTCACCGTTTTGTATTTTTACCGCTGCCAGTTCAATGATTGTGTCATAAACTGCCGAAAGGCCTGTTGTTTCAACGTCAAAGACGACATATGTGGCTTCCGTTAATAACCGATGCGTTTCATTATAAGCGATGGGCACTCCATCATCTACAAGGTACGCCTCAAGCCCGTAAAGGATTTTCATGCCATATTTTTTGCTTGCCGCATAAGCTTCGGGAAATGATTGAACGACTGCATGATCTGTCAAGGCGATTGCTTCATGCCCCCATTGTTTTGCTTGTTCAACCAGTTTGGTGATCGATGTCACGGCGTCCATTTGGCTCATCGGTGAATGCAAGTGCAGTTCGACTCTTTTTTCACCGTCGGGCGCTGTGTCAAGCCGTTTTTGCGGATTGATTTCATTAATGTCATTTGCAATCATGACAAGATCGCGGACAAACGTGTCGTTTTGGATGCTTCCCCTAACTTTCAGCCACATTCCTTTCTTAATTGCTGAAAGCTTCGCTGCTTCCTCTTTGTCTCGACCAAACATTTTTACCAAGATGGAATTCGTGTAGTCCGTTATTTTAAAAGTGCACAGAGTTCTTCCGCTTTTAAGTTCTTTTGTTTCGGCATCAAATACATACCCTTGGATAACGACCCTTCGCTCTTCATCGATAATGTTGTCAAGCGTCCGAATCTCTTCTTCCTCTTTAATTTTGTACCCAATGATGAGCGATCCTTCTTGTGACGGCATTTCTTTCGATTCTGCCTTTTTCGCTCTTTCTTTCATTTCAGCCATCGCTTGCAATATTTTTTCCTGATCTTCTTTTTGTTTTTGTTCTTGAAATTTTTTCATTGCCTCATCCGATGCTTTGACAACAGCATCTATCAAAAGAGGAGGAAAACCGTACGATGAATACACACTTTGAATTAGTCCGGCATATTTATGTTTGATCGTCTCCATTTCCGTTTCATTTCGTGTTTGAACTGTCAGTTTACGGCCTGAGACCTCCGGCAGCTGTTCAAAGAGCAGAGATAAGATCGGGGGGGAAATTCCATCAATCTCCTGAATACAAAACGGCCAATAGTCCACAATAAGCTTATCATCAAACTCCGCGATGTTTGTTTGAATAGAAAAAGTAACGCTGGCTATATTGGAAAAAGTTTTTTTCAGTTTTGTATAAAATAATTGAAAGATTTGAAACGGCAATATGCGTTCCAAGTGGAAATGAAAATGCCACAATTTTGATTTTTTATGAACCGTTAATTTGATGATTGCGCCATTTTGAAAATATGGCTGAAATTCATCATCAGCCATGCCAAGCTGGCTGACAAGAAGTCGGAAACGCTCTTTTTGTTCCTGAAGGAGTTTTGCATCCATTGATTATCCCCCTCTCCAAAAAATGTTGGTTGAAACGGTTAAGGGGGCCGCCCTCTCCGTTATGCTCATACAGGCTCAACCCCCCTATACCTTTTTCATTCTCTTTCAGTTAGCGATTTAGGAACGAAGGAGTTCATTTAATTGCTTTTTCAATTCAAAAACAGACAGTTCAAAGCTTTCTCCTGATTTTCTTATCTTTACTTCTACAACTCCTTCATTTGCACGTTTCCCGATAATTATCCGGACAGGAAGGCCGATCAAATCACTATCAGCAAATTTTACTCCCGCCCGCTCTGCGCGGTCATCATAAAGTACTTCATATCCTTCCGTTTGCAGTTCAGCATATAGACGATCTGCAAGTTCACGCTGCTCATCACTCTTAATATTCACAGGGATTAAATGAATATGTAACGGCGCCACTTCTGTCGGCCAAACAATCCCTTGATCATCATGGCATTGTTCCACAACGGCAGATAATGTTCTTGACACACCTATGCCGTAGCACCCCATAATGATCGGGTTTGTTTTTCCATTTTCATCTAAAAATTCAGCCTTCATCGCTTCACTATATCTTGTTCCAAGCTTAAAGACATGCCCAACTTCAATGCCTTTTGCAAATTTGATTGCGCCTTTTCCGTCAGGAGACGGATCGCCTTCCTGTATAAATCTTAAATCTTCATATTGTTTAACAGCAAAATCCCGTTCCGGGTTCACATTCACATAATGAACATTTTTTTCATTAGCTCCGCAAACACCGTTAACAATTGCCTTCACTGCATGATCCGCTACAATTTCCAATTTACTTGGAGCACCGATCGGACCTAAAAATCCCGGAGCGACCCCCATTATTTCCAAGGTTTCTTCTGGGGTGGCTAGATCAACGATATCGGCTTGGTAAAAGTTTTTCACCTTCACATCATTTACTTCATGATCGCCGCGGACAAGAATGAGAACAAATTTTTCATCGACTTTGAATAAAACGGATTTAATGCATTTTTCTTTCGGAACATTTAGAAATTCAGCAACATCTTCAATTGATTTTTTGTCCAGGGTTTCTTTTTTCACGAGTTCAGCTAAAGGCTCATCGGATTTTTCATAGTGTGTTACAACCGGAGCCATTTCAATGTTAGCCGCATAATCCGAAGAATCGGAATAAGCAATAGTATCTTCACCAATTTCCGAAAGCACCATGAATTCATGCGTGTCTTTTCCGCCCATTGCACCTGAATCGGCGATAACGGAACGGAAATTGAGTCCACAGCGGCTAAAAATGCGGTTGTAAGCTTCACGCATTTGATCATATACTTCATCTAAGCTTTCCTTTGTGGCATGAAAAGAATAGGCATCTTTCATAATAAATTCACGGCCTCGTAAAAGACCGAACCGCGGCCGTTTTTCATCGCGAAATTTCGTTTGAATCTGATAAAGTGTCAACGGCAAGCGCTTGTACGATTTTACTTCGTCACGAACCAAGCTTGTTATGACTTCTTCATGAGTTGGGCCAAGGGCAAAATCCCGTTGATGGCGATCTTTCAGTCTCATCAATTCCGGTCCGTACGAAAACCAGCGGCCGGACTCCTGCCAAAGCTCCGCCTGTTGCAAAGATGGCATAAGCAGTTCAATCGCACCGATGCGATCCATTTCCTCTCGAATGATGTTTTCAATTTTTTTAAGAACTTTCTGTGCAAGCGGAAGGTAAGAATAAACACCGCTGGACGTTTGCCGTATGTAACCAGCCCTCAGCAGGAGCTGATGGCTTTTCACCTCCGCATCAGCAGGAACTTCCCGCATCGTAGGGATAAAGGACTTGCTTTGTTTCATCTACACGCACCTCTTACGTCGTTCTTTTTAATTTTGAAATAGAAATCTTTGAATATCATTCCAAGTGACAACGAGCATTAACAGCATCAACAGCGCAAATCCGATAAAGTGGACAATTCCCTCTTTTTGCCGGTCAACCGGTTTTCCGCGAACAGCTTCAATGGCAAAAAACAATAAACGTCCGCCATCCAGCGCTGGAATTGGCAAAAGGTTCATAATCCCAAGGTTAATGCTCAAAAGAGCCGTCCAGCTTAACAAGTTCGTAAACCCTGTTTCCACAACTTTTCCCGTCATATCATAAATACCGACAGGACCTGACAGCATATTAATGGAAAATTGGCCTGTAACAAGCTTACCGAGCGCCGTTAAGATTTCTTTCGTCCACGTATACGTTCCTACAAGGCCGTATTTTAAAGAACCAAGGAACGATTTTTCAACTGGACTGTAAACACCAATTTGACCGATTGTTTCATTTTCAGCTTTGACTGGATCAGGTGTAACGGTGAGTTCTAATTTTTTTCCAGCCCGTTCAATGGTAAATTCCAATTCCTTTTCTGGATTCGCTCTAATGGTGCCGACAACATCTGACCAAGATTTTATCGGAGTTCCTTCAATCTCTTTGACGACATCGCCTTCTTTAAACCCAGCTTGTTCTGCTGGACTGTTTGGCACGATTTCGCCAAAAACAGGATCATTGGCTGGAACTCCTTGGTTCAATCCAAGTAAAAACAAAACAACAAATGCCAAAAGAAAATTCATGAACGGTCCGGCAATGATGGCAAGCGTTCTCTGTCCAAGCGTTTTTGAAGCAAATTGTCTGTTATAAGGGGCGATTTGAATTTCTTCACCGTCTACTACATAGTAGGAGGTATCGCTGACTTGAAATCGCTTTATGCTCTCTCTTTCCCCATCCTCGTAACCGCTGATATACATCCCGTGTTCCAGATCTGCTTCTTCTACCTCGATCAATTTCGCATTCGGGTACTTATCTTTCTTATTTAAAATAATTTTTTCGACTTCACCTTTCGGATTAAACAAAAGCCCGACATGATATCCAGGTTTAACATCAATCATTTCAGGATCCTCGCCGGCCATGCGGACAAAGCCCCCGATCGGCAAAAGTCGAATTGTGTAAACTGTTTCCTTCCCCTTAAATGAGAGAATTTTCGGACCAAAACCGATGGCAAATTCTCGGCATAAAATTCCTGCTCGTTTTGCCATCACTAAGTGGCCTAGTTCATGGAAAAATACTAAGGCGCCAAAAATAATGATAAACGCTATCACTGTATTCAAGGATGAATTCACCTCTATCCAATTAATGATTGGACAAATGCTCTCGTTTGTCCGTCAACCTCCTGAATGGCTTCCAATGTAGGATGACTCTGGGGCTGATGTGCGTCCAATGCTTTTTCCACAAGCTCTTCGATTTTTAAAAATGAAATCCTTCCTTTTAAAAAAGCTTGAACGGCAATTTCATTGGCAGCATTTAAAACAGTTGGCATTGTACCTCCTATTTTACCCGAATTATATGCAAATTTTAAGCAACGATAGCGTTCAAAATCAATTTTCTCAAAATGCAGTGATCCACGTTGGGCTAAATCGAGTTTTTCTTCACTTTTCAATGGGAATCTGTCAGGATATGTAAGCGCATATTGGATTGGAACTTTCATGTCAGGCGTTCCCAGCTGGGCGATAACACTGCCGTCATGAAATTCCACCATTGAATGAATAATGCTTTCTTTATGGAGCAATACATCAATTTTGTCGTAAGGCATTGAAAAAAGCCAATGGGCTTCAATCACTTCAAGCCCTTTGTTCATCATCGTAGCGGAATCAATCGTGATCTTCGCTCCCATCGACCAGTTCGGATGGTTCAAAGCTTCTTTCACTGTAACGTTTTTCAATTCTTCTCTAGATTTGTCGCGAAAGCTGCCGCCTGAAGCCGTTAAGATAAGCTTTTCGACGTTCTTGTTTAATTGTCCTTGCAAGCATTGGAAAATTGCAGAATGCTCACTGTCAACCGGAAGCAGCTTCACTCGATGTTTTCTTGCCTGTTCGATGACGATTTCTCCTGCGGTTACCAACGTTTCTTTGTTCGCTATCGCAATCGTTTTATTTGCTTCAATAGCTTTCAACGTTGGAATGAGTCCGATGCTTCCAATAACCGCATTGACAACGATATCGCCTTTATCGTAAACAGCCGCTTCACACAAACCTTCATCCCCGTACACTATTGTACAGCCTTTCGGAAGATTGTGTCGAATTTGTTCATATACTGACGAATTTCCTACAGCAACAAATTCAGGATTAAATTCCCATATTGCTTTCATTCCAATCTCAACGTTTTGACCGAACGACATCGCCACCAGCTTGAATTGATCCCGATGCATTCTGATTACATCTAGTGTTTGCTGTCCAATGGATCCAGTTGCACCTAATAAAATAATATTTTTCACATTGTCACTCCTATTCCAAATTCCCGATTACAGCACATGAATCAAAAAATATAAAATCGGTAAAATGAAGAGCAAACTGTCAAATCGATCAAGCACACCGCCGTGCCCTGGAAAAATCGCCCCCGAATCTTTCACTCCATAATGCCGTTTAAAAGCTGATTCAACTAAATCTCCCAGTTGGCCAAAGATCGATACAAAAACCGCCGCGATAAAGGCCACTGTATAGGAAGACAAAAAATTAGTAAAATATTGAAAAATAATGGCCATGGCCACTGCTGAAAGGATTCCACCGATAAAACCTTCTACTGTCTTATTTGGGCTAATCTCGGGCAGCAATTTCTTTTTTCCGATTGATTTGCCAACAAAATAAGCCCCTGTATCTGTCGTCCAAATGGACAAAAGGGCAAAAAACAGTTCTTCGAGCCCTAATCTTCTCATTTCTAGAAAATAATAAAAACCGCAGCCGACATATAAGACAGCAATCATGATAAAACCTGCTTCATCAAACGTAAACCGATTTTTCGAAAAAACCGTATAGGCCAACATGATAATGGCTGCGAAAAAAAGAAAACCGGTTTTGTCTTCTAAAATGAAGAGCATGTCATAGCCGCTTTCTTTTGGAAAAATTAAAATCCACAGCAAGAGAAAGCTTAGAACGCTTGGAATGGAATAAAACGGTATATGTTTCATTCTCAATAATTCAAACAACGCGATGGATGAAAGCAAATAAACAGCCATTGCCAGCGGCCAGCCGCCGACGACGATAACCGGAATAAATAATGCGAGTGCAGCAATTGATGTGATGATCCTTGTTTTCATTGTTGCGTCTCCTTTTAGATTCCGCCAAATCGACGGACTCTTTGCTTATATTCATTAATGGCCTCCATAAAATGCTCTTCATTAAAGTCTGGCCACAAAACATCGGTAAACCAGAATTCCGTGTAAGCAAGCTGCCAAAGCATAAAGTTGCTTAAACGAATTTCTCCGCTCGTTCGAATGAGCAAATCAGGATCTTTCAGCTCTTGTGTCATCAAATATTTAGAAAACAACTGTTCATCCATATCGTTAATCGTTAAATTTCCGACTTCATGATCTTTGACAATTTTTTTCACTGCCTCGATAATTTCTGTTCTGCTTCCGTAATTGAGGGCGAAATTTAAGATTAATCCCGTGTTATTCTTCGTTTCTTCTATTGCTTTTTGGACGGCGTTTACAGTATGTTTAGGGAGTTGGGATTGGTCTCCCATTACCCTTACTTGAACATTTTCTTCCATTAACTCCGGTAAAAAAGTGGATAAAAATTCTACCGGCAGCCTCATTAAATAATTAACCTCTGCCTTAGGTCGCTTCCAATTTTCAGTTGAAAAAGCGTACAACGTTAAAACTTTTACACCTATATGGTTGGCAAATTTCGTGATTTTTTTTACTACTTTCATTCCTTCCCGATGGCCGGCCATTCTTGGCAGCGCGCGCTTCTTTGCCCATCTTCCGTTCCCATCCATGATAATGGCGACATGTTCGGGAACATCATTTTGCAAACTCGGGTTTTTTTGTCTGTTCATAAAATTAAACATAAGATTCCTCCAGCGAGAAAATGTAACGATTATTTCAAACGATAAGGGGAATCTTGTCCCCATCAACGAATAAAAAAACCCCCTGAAAGGAAGGAGGGGTTTTCATACATTTCTATTTTACATTCATTTTGATTAAACTTCCATGATTTCTTTTTCTTTTTCTTTTGTCGTCGCATCAATCTTGCCGATGTATTCATCCGTTAATTTTTGCACATCATCTTGATAGCCCCGCAATTCATCTTCTGTAATCTCACCGGATTTTTCTAGTTTTTTCAATTCATCATTTGCATCTCTTCGAATGTTGCGGACGGCAACTTTCGCATCTTCGGAGTATTTACGGACTACTTTAGTCAGTTCTTTTCTCCGCTCCTCGGTTAACGGCGGAATGGCAATACGGATGACAGAACCGTCAGAAGTCGGGGTTAAGCCAAGGTCAGATTTCAAAATTGCTTTTTCAATCTCGCCAATGGAAGATTTATCATATGGCTGGATAACAAGCAAACGGGCTTCAGGTGTCGTAATCGATGCCAATTGATTGACAGGAGTTGAAACTCCATAATAGTCGACTTGTACTTTATCAAGGAGAGAGGCATTGGCTCTTCCAGCACGAACACTTGCCAACTCCCGTTTAAAGGCTGATAAAGCTTTTTCCATTTTTTCCTTTGCTTGCGAAAGAATTTGTTTCGACATACCTATTTCCCCCTAACGATTGTTCCAATATTTTCTCCTAACACAGCACGTTTAATATTGCCTTCCTCCATAATGGAAAATACTATCAATGGAATGTTATTGTCCATGCAAAGCGACGAAGCAGTCGAATCCATGACAGCCAGTCCATCTTTCAGCAAATCTAGATAAGACAATTCTTCATATTTGACAGCTGTGGCGTCTTTTTTTGGATCAGCGCTATAAACGCCATCAACATTGTTTTTCGCCATTAATATAACATCTGCTTCAATTTCGGCAGCCCTAAGCGCTGCTGTTGTATCCGTTGAAAAATACGGGTTGCCTGTTCCGGCAGCAAATATGACCACTCTTTTTTTCTCCAAGTGGCGGATGGCTTTTCTTCGTATGTAAGGTTCTGCAACCTGCCTCATTTCGATCGAAGTCTGCACTCGGGTTGGAATGCCCAGCCCTTCCAAACTATCTTGAAGAGCTAAGGAATTCATAACGGTTGCAAGCATCCCCATATAATCGGCAGTCGCCCGATCCATACCCATTTCACTTCCAATTTTACCTCTCCAAATATTTCCACCACCGACGACAACCGCTACTTCAACCCCCATTTCGGCGATTTCTTTTACTTGTTTTGCAATGGACTGGATGACGGAAGGATTGATGCCAAATCCCTGTTCTCCTGCAAGCGCCTCGCCGCTTAATTTTAAAACGATTCGTTTGTAAATTGGTTTCCTCACCTATACAACCTCCAAGCTTTTTCCTCATAGGTGCATTTCCTGAATGATGTAACCGAAGGATTTCTAAAAATAGGGAACACCCGTGTGTTCCCTATTTCGCTTACTAAGAGAGTTCATTATTTTTTCATTTGGTTCATAACTTCTTCAGCAAAATTTTCTTGCCGTTTTTCAATTCCTTCGCCAACTTCGTAGCGGATAAATCGTTTTACTTTCGCATCATGCGCTTTTACAACATCACGCACTTTTTGATCCGGATTTTTGACAAAATTTTGCTCAAGCAAGCAAACTTCCTCGAAAAACTTGCCAAGTCTTCCTTCCACCATTTTTTCCACAATGTGTTCTGGTTTTCCTTCTTGCAATGCTTGTTTTTTCAAAATTTCCCGTTCGTGTTCCACAACATCTTGCGGAACTTCATCGCGGGAAACATAGCGCGGATTCACAGCTGCTACATGCATGGCAATATCTTTTGCAACGGCTTCATCTGTTGTGCCTTCCAAAACAGTCAACACCCCGATGCGTCCGCCCATATGCAAATAAGCGCCAAACGCATCATTTTCGCTTTTTTCAACAACTTCAAAACGGCGCAATGTAATTTTTTCGCCAATTTTTGCAACAGCTGCATTGATGTGTTCCTGAACGGTTGAACCATTTTTCATTTTAGAGGCCAGTGCTTCCTCTAAATTAGCAGCCTTTGTCGATAAAAGCTGGTCAGCCAATTCTTCAATTAATTGCTTGAAAGAATCGTTTTTTGCAACAAAATCTGTTTCAGAGTTTACTTCTAAAATAACAGCTTGGTTCCCTTCCGATTTGATCAATGTTAATCCTTCTGCTGCGATGCGGTCGGCTTTTTTCGCAGCTTTTGCCATGCCTTTTTCGCGCAAATAGTCGATGGCTTTATCCATATCTCCGTTCGTTTCCGTCAAAGCTTTTTTGCAATCCATCATACCTGCGCCGGTTTTTTCTCGCAGTTCTTTTACCATTTGAGCGGTAATTGCCATATAGGTTCCTCCTTCAACATATATGTAAAAGTACAAGCATGCTTAAAAAAGGTGATAAAAGGCTTCCCCCTCTTATCACCTTTTGGTCATTTAAGCAGTTGTTGTTTCTTCACCTTGTTTGCCTTCCAAAACCGCATCTGCAATTTTGGATGTCAACAGTTTGACAGCACGGATGGCATCATCGTTCGCCGGGATGACATAGTCAATTTCATCCGGATCGCAGTTCGTATCGACAATGCCAATAATCGGAATATTCAATTTGCGCGCTTCTGACACAGCGATTCGTTCTTTGCGCGGATCAATGATAAATAAAGCATCCGGAAGCTGTTTCATTTCTTTAATGCCGCCAAGAAACTTTTCAAGCCGCTCAAGTTCTTTTTTCAAGCGAACGACTTCTTTTTTCGGCAATACGTCAAATGTTCCGTCCTCTTGCATTTTTTCGATTTCTTTCAAGCGTGTAATCCGTTTTTGAATGGTTGCGAAGTTTGTCAACGTTCCGCCAAGCCAGCGCTGGTTGACATAAAACATGCCTGCGCGTTCCGCTTCTTCTTTGACAGATTCTTGAGCTTGTTTTTTCGTGCCTACAAAGAGAATGGAACCGCCGCCAGCAGCAAGCTCTCTTGCAAATTGGTAAGCTTCTTCTACTTTTTTAACCGTTTTTTGCAAGTCAATGATGTAAATGCCGTTTCGTTCCGTAAAAATGTAACGTTTCATTTTTGGATTCCAACGGCGAGTTTGGTGCCCGAAATGAACACCTGCTTCCAACAATTGTTTCATTGAAATGACTGACATTTCTGATTCCTCCTAGTGGTTTTGATCCTCCGTCCAAATCATTTTCAAGCATGACTGCTCAGCGCAGCACCGATGCTCGAATCTTTGAACGTGTGTATTAACACCATCAACAAATATAACATATGAAAGTTTTGCAATCAAGCAAGAATTCAATCCTTTTTATGAAATTTCATGATCAGTTCGATTTCGGTTTTGCCGACATTCAGCTTTTGGGCGATTTGTTCTATAGTATATCCTTCATTTGCGAGTTGAAATACTTGTTCTTGCAAATTTCTTTTGTATGAGTCCGGTTCATCTTCTTGTAAGTTGGCGGTTATTTCCACCGAATCTTTTTGCTGCGCCACCAATTCGTCGAGATTATAGGCTTCAGAAGGAGAATCGTTTTTTGACATTTGCTCCAAAAATTTTTGATTTTCCTCTTTCAGTTCCATTAAGAAGACGGTCAGCGCATCTTCCGCCTCTTTTAATAAGTTTTCCTGTTCTTCTTTTAAATTCTTTAATGCTTGATGACGCGTGTAGAAAACAATTAAAAAGTAGAAAGACAAAATATGAAGAATAAAGCTTATAATTAACAAAATCCATATAGTCATATTTTAACCTCGTTCATCATGTTCTATGATAACAGCTTTTCCAATGTTCCTTTCAATTTATATAAAGCTTTTGAATGAATTTGGGAAATGCGGGAAGTAGATAAATTCAGCACTTGGCCGATTTCCGTCAGTGTCAGTTCTTCTTTATAAAACAAGCTTAATACAAGCTGTTCTTTTTCGTTTAATTCTGCTATCATTTTAGCTAAGTGATCATACAATTCTTCTTTTAAAAGCAATTCTTCCGGTGTCGGTGTTTTATCATCCTTTAAAACGATATTCATTTGTTCGCCGTCATCATGGTCATGAACCTGTTCATCAATGGACAAAACATTCGCAAAAAAATTTTCATTCACGATATGTACCACTTCATCTGCTGTCATCCCCAATTCTTCTGCAATTTCCTCTGGTGTAGCGTTGCGATGAAATTTTTGCTCCAATCGCTCCATTGCCCCTTCTACTTTTTTTGCTTTTTCCCTTATGCTTCTAGGCATCCAATCTTCTTTCCTTAAACCGTCCAAAATAGCTCCCCGTATTCGGAACGATGCATAAGTATCAAATTTCAAATCGCGGTCAGGATCAAATTTTTCCAAAGCATCATACAACCCCATCAAACCGAAGCTCATTAAATCATCTTTATCGACGTTTTTCGGAAGGCCAACTGAAATGCGGCTGACATGATATCGGACAAGCGGCAAATATTTTTTGACAAGCATATTGCATGCTTCGCGATCACGAAGGCGAAACCACTTGTCCCAATACTGTCTTTCATTTTTTAGCGCCGTCGTTTGGCTCACGTTTATTCCTCCTTACTTAAAATGCCAATCAATGGTGTTATATCTTCTTAACGCCAAGATTGACTGTGCGAATCGTTAAAACCAAAGAATTCGTGTCAAATTCAATCGTCCTTCCGTTGCTTCCGCCTACATCTTCGCCTACGACCGGGATGTTGAAGGCTTTTAAATGTTTTCGAACAGCTTCCACATTCCTTGGTCCAATTCTCATCATTTCTGATGTATTTTGAGTTGGAAACATTTCTGCTCCGCCGGCAATTTTCGCCTTGAATCGCGCGGCTTTTCCCCCGTTTTGTTTAAGTCGATGAATCAGTTCTTTTACAGCCGTATCCGCATATTTTGCAACATTTAACGATGTTTTGTTGGCGAGTGAAGAATCCGGCAGCATAATATGAGCAAGACCCACAATCTTTATTTTTTCATCATAAATGACAAGACCAACGCATGACCCAAGGCCGGTTGTTCGGATTTTTCTTGGGGCTTTTGCAATATTCATATCAGCAATGCCGACTTTAATGACATCTTCAAAAAGTTCCATGACAGCTAAACCTCTAATTTCTCAAAAATTTTTTTATACGAATCCGAATCTGGGAGAAAGAAAATATGCCCTTTGATGAAATCATCTTCATCCTGACCAGTTTCCTTGATTACGGCATCAATAATCAGCGCTTCATCGCTGTCAAAAGAAAGTTCTATAAGCGCATGGCTGATAATCGCTCCGAACATATCAAACTTTATTGCCGGAACAGTCGTGTTTATGAACAAATTGGTCATATTGGACAAAACCGATAAATATGATCCAATTAAAATGTTTCCCAGTTCTGCAAGGACGGACTGTTTAAGTGCTTGAACATCAGAAGACTGGACGAATGAATGCTCCCGGATGATATCTTGTATATATTTTTTTGCTTGGGCAGTTGATAAAATGAAAAACATCGATCCGGTAATATCGCCATGGATATCGGAATGGATGGCCGCAACTTCCGTTTCGGGGTCATGAAAAAGCTCCATCACTTCATTAAAAGCTGCTACATAAACGTCCGGAACATTCATTTCGATTTTTTTGTTTAACAGTTGGGACAAGCTTGTTGCCGCATTCCCCGCACTGATGTTGGCAAATTCTCTCAGAACATCATATCTTTTTGGCGATAAATTAAACATGTTGCTCATTTTTCGCTACCTTCTGAGTTTCTTTGCTTAACACCTTTCCCAAATCGAGGAGCATGATCAGCCTTTTATCTAATTTCACAACACCTTGAATATATTCGACATCGACTTGTCCCACTACGTTCGGTGCAGGCTCCACGTCGTTTTCCGAAAAATCGACGACATCGTTTGCTGAATCAACAATAAGACCGACTTCCATTTCATTTTGTATGGCGATAATCACCCGTGTTTGTTCGGTGAATTCTTTCTCAGGAATGTCCAGTCTTTTTCTTAAATCAATGATGGGCGTGACAACCCCCCGTAAATTAATGACTCCTTTAATATAGTCGAAAGTTCCCGGAACTCTTGTAATATGACTGATTTTTTCGATAGATTTCACATTGTTGACGATGATCCCGTATTCTTTGTCCTGCAGTTGAAAAACAATCGCTTTTTGTTCGTTTAAAATGTTTTTTGCCACCTTGTCTCCCCCTTTTCATTTGAGTGATTAATTCCGACGCAAACAGGCATTATTGAACCAATGCATTGCAGTCAACGATCAGCGCAACTTGTCCGTCTCCTAATATGGTTGCACCTGAAATGGCAAATACGTTCGTTAAATATTGCCCCAACGGTTTTAGCACAATTTCTTGCTGACCGATGAAAGAATCGACAACTAAACCAGCCAATTTATCTCCTTTTTTCACAACGACGACTGAAACATATTCTTGATCCTCATCCGTCTCGACATCAAAAACATCTTTTAAAAAGACAAGCGGGACAATTTTGCCGCGGTAGTCGATCACTTTGTTGTTGTGGGTCTGTAAAATTTCCTCTTTCTTTAGCACAAGTGATTCAATAATGGAGGAAATCGGAATACCGTATTTTTCATTGCCTAATTCAATCAGCATAACCGAAATGATCGTTAAGGAAAGCGGAAGCTGAATCGAGAACAGCGAACCTTTCCCTTCTACTGATTCAATGCTGATGTTTCCACCAAGCGATTCGATTGTATTTTTCACGACATCAAGACCGACACCCCGTCCGGAAATATCGGAGATTTGATCGGCAGTTGAAAATCCGGAAGAAAAGATGAGTTCGTGAATTTGCTTTTCCGTCAATGATTTGGCTGCCTCATTTGTCACAACTCCGCGTTCGATTGCTTTTTGCAGAACTTTTTTATGGTTGATGCCAGCACCGTCATCCTCTATTTCAATAAAGACGTGGTTGCCGCTATGATAGGCGCTCAACCGTAATGTTCCCTCTTCACTCTTGCCGTTTTTAATCCGAACGTCAGGCGTTTCAATTCCATGGTCAATCGCATTGCGGATTAAGTGCACAAGAGGATCGCCGATTTCATCAATGACGGTTCTGTCGAGTTCTGTTTCCGCTCCTGTTACAACTAAATTGATTTTTTTATGTAAATCCCTTGCCAAGTTTCTTACCATTCTTGGAAATCGGTTAAAGACCGTTTCAATCGGAATCATCCGCATATTTAAAATGATGTTTTGCAAATCCCCTGAAACCCTCGACATTTTTTCTACCGTTTCTCTTAATTCAGAATGATTCAATTCTTTCGAAATTTGTTCAAGCCGTCCTTTGTCGATGACGAGTTCCTCAAATAAATTCATTAATATATCAAGACGCTCAATATTTACTCTAATTGTCTTTTGATGGCTTTTTTTCGTTTTTTGGCTGTTTTCTGACTTTTGTTCAGCAGTCTGTTGTTCACTTGTTGCGGCAGTTTCCTCTTTTTGAGCAGAACTTGCAGCGAATATATTTTCTCCCACTTCATGAACATCAACTTCAACAATTTCCGAGATTTTCAACAAGTTGTTTTTAATTAATTCAGCAGTTTCTTTCGTAATAAATGCGACAGTAAATGATTGGTCAAACTTTTCATCCTCGATAAGATCAGCAGAAGGATTTGATTTCACCACTTCTCCATGTTTTCCCAATAATTCAAAAACCATAAAGGCTCTAGCCGCTTTTAAAATGCAATCTTCTCTTAAGTTTACGGTTATTTCATATACGTGAAATCCTTGTTCGTATGATTGTTGAATGACGGTTCTGTCATATTCATCAAATTCAAGTTTATTTGACGCTTCACTTTTCGTTTCCGTCGACAACTCATTTCTGGGCGGCTGATCGCCATTTTCAATCGCAAGAAGTTTTTGAACAATCTCAGAAACATCTTTTTTGCCATCGCCGCCATCGGCAATGGAATAAACCATTTCTTCCAAATGTTCCAAAGCAGCAAAAAGGACATCAATGATTTCCGGAGTTGCTTGTAGTTTTTGTTGGCGAATTCCGTCCAAAACATTTTCCATTTTATGGGTTAAGTCCGCCAAATCTTCAAATCCCATTGTAGCGCCCATTCCTTTCAATGTATGGGCTGAACGGAAAATTTCGTTGACGATGTTTAAATCTTCAGGATGTTGTTCAAGTTCCAATAGTTTTTCATTGCATGATTGCAAATGTTCTTTACTTTCTTCAATAAACATATCTAAATATTGGTTCATTTCCATGGCGACACACTCCTTGGATTCAGATCAACTTTTGAATTAAAGCAGGTATATCAAGCAAATCTTCAACATAGTCGACAACATTGGCTTGAATCGCTGACTTCGGCATACCAAATATGGTGCATGTTCTTTCAGATTGAGCGATCGAAACAGTTTTCCGCATTTTTTTTAATAGTTTTAATCCCTTTGTCCCATCTGAACCCATGCCCGTTAAAAGACAGGCAATGATTTGATGGTTTTTCAACTCTGATAGAGATTCAAACAATACATCAACAGAAGGGCGATGTCCTCCTATTCGCTCCGAATGGTCCAATTCGATCATTAAAGTGCCATTTCTCCCAACAACTTTCATGTGGCTGCCGCCGGGCGCTATATAAGCGACACCGTTGCGGACCATTTCTTGATGATCAGCTTCTTTTACTTCAATTTTTGATATTCCATTTAAACGGTCGGCTAATGATTTTGTGAAACCCGGCGGCATATGCTGGACGATAAAAATGGGAGACGGCAAGTCTTTCGGAAATGAAGGCATGATTTTTTGCAAAGAGCTCGGCCCGCCGGTCGAAGTGCCGATGGCAATGACCGGATTTTTTAAATTTTGTCTTTTAATATTTGTGATTTCCGTTTTAATCGGCTTGGGAATTTCCCGATCTGCCTTCAGAAATTTTTGGTTCACCCGTTTTGCTTCCAAAACTTTTGCAATTAACTCCTCTTTTACTTTATATAGGTCCAGAGAAATGCCGCCTGACGGTTTGGGAACAAAGTCAAAGGCGCCGGCAGCAAGCGATTGAATCGTTTGTTCCGCCCCCTCTTTCGTTAAACTGGAAAGCATAATGACCGGACGCGGATATTGCTCCATAATGACCCTTAATGTTTCAAGACCGTTTAGAACAGGCATTTCAATGTCCAGCGTAACGACATCCGGTTGGAGTTCAGCAATTTTCTCAATCCCTTCTTTCCCATTCCGAGCGGTTCCGATGACACGAATCGCATGGTTTTCTTCAAGAAGATCGGAAATAAATTTCCGCATAAAAGCTGAATCATCGATGACTAACACCTTGACGCTGCTCAAAATCATCACCTACTTTAAAAACAAAGATCTAAGGGAGTCGATAAAACTCCTTTTTTTCATTGTACCATTGAGGAAGATGTTTGTTGCACTATTGATCGCTTTGGAAACAGGAGCGTTAGGGTATCGCAAAATAAACGGAATTTGTTCCATTACCGCTTTTTTTACGTGATCATCCTCAGGCAGACAGCCAAGCAATTCAATCGCTTTCTGCAGAAAACGCTCCGATGTATTTTTGATTTTTTCGTAGGTTTCCTCAACTTCTCTTTTCTTTTGATACCGATTGACGACCAACTTGATGTTTTTTTCTTTGTTGAACTGATGAACAAGTTTTATTGCACTGTACGCATCCATGATCGATGTCGGCTCAGGTGTGGTGATGACGATGATTTCATCAACAGCAAGCAAAAATTTTAAACTTTCACTAGAGATTCCTGCACCCATATCAAAGAAGATCACATCATATTTTTCTACCATTCTCTCAAGTTCGTTCAGAAAAAAACGAAATTCTTCTTCATCCACTGTAACAACTTCTGATAAGCTGATCCCCCCTGACAAATAGTGCAAACTCAGCGGTCCGTTTTTGATTACATTTTCAATCTTGTCTCTTCTTTTTAACAAATCGACTATGGATTTTTTTTCATAGGGCTGTCCAAGCAAAAGGTCGATATTGCCCATTCCAATATCACAATCGATAAGCAAAACGTTGTCACCATGTGTTCGTGTCAAATTTAATGCAAAGTTCAATACGAAATTGGATTTGCCGACCCCTCCCTTTCCACTGATCACTGCAACCGTTTTGGCATGACGTTCAGCTGGTAAAACATCAGGTTGGAACGATGCATTCACAACAATCTTTCTTAATGACTCTGCTTGATCCATCTTCAACTACCTCAGCAAATATTGAATAAAAGTCTGGTGATTCAGTTCATGGATGTCGTCAGGGACGGTCTGCCCGTCGGTCAAATAACCGGCGCCGATTTTCGCCTTATATACGATGTTGTACATCGCCCCATACGTTGATGTTTCATCATGTTTTGTGAAAATAAATTGGTGAATCGGCAAATGCGAAAAATGCTCATATACCTTTTCCATATCCTCATATTTCGATGTTAACGAAAAAACGAGAAAGGTTTCCATCTCATCTTGAAAATCAATAATTTCGTTTAAATCTTTGACATATTGCTCATTGAGAAAATTCCTTCCTGCTGTATCAATAAAAACAAGATCACAATCCGCTAGTTTTTCTTTTCCTTTTCTAAAATCATCGGAATTGTAGCAAACTTCTAGCGGCGCATTTAATATTTCCGCGTAAGTCTTCAATTGATCAATTGCTGCAATCCGATACGTATCCGTAGTTAAAAAACCGATTTTTTTCTTATGTCGAATCTTGCATATGGCGGCAAGCTTGGCTAAAGTAGTCGTTTTTCCCACACCTGTTGGACCGATGACGTTCACATATTTTTTTGTAAAAGTGACCCCTTGGAATGGAATGTTTGCCACCTTCTTCATTAATTCATTTTTCCATTCAAAATGAAGCTCATCATTTGTCACCTTTTTTTGTTTGAGCAAATAGATTGCCAATAACGAATCGATGATATCCTTTCGAATTGACGGCAATAACCCCATTGTTTCCATTTGTTTATCGATGTTTTTTAGTTCCGAATATTGTACATCGCTTTGAACAGATAAGTTTTCAACCAAGTTTTTAATTTGCTTCATCTCATTTAAAATCGGTTCCATTGCCGTACTGGAAGCTTGCGGATTTTCCGGCGCTCGGCTCCTTTCAGGAAAAAGGGGTTCATCATCTACTCCTGCTAAAACCTCAATCATTTTTTTCTTGAACAAACCTAAAAATCCGCCTGAATAAACAACCTTTGAATTGAGAATGACAGCATTTTGGCCAAGATCAGCACGTATTTTCTTCATTGCCTCTTGCATCGTTTCAGCTTTAATTTTTTTGATTTTCATTAAATATTCACCACTCCGACGCTCTGTACTTCAATATTTGCATCAAGTTCGTTGTATGAAAGCACCGGCATGTCCGGCAAGTACCGTTCAATCAACTGACGGACGTACATTCTGACAGAAGGGGAACAAAGCAAAATAGGCGAAACACCTTCCATCGACAAATCTTCTGCATTTTTGGCAATGGATTCAATGATTTGCTGTGAAGCGTTGGGATCCAATGATAAATAGTTTCCCCTCTCTGTTTGCTGCACTCCGTCTGCGATTGTTTTTTCGACTTTTCCCGACAGCGTGATGACTTTCAATGTTTCTCCTTCTTTTACATATTGCTCTGTAATTTGTTTGGCGAGCGATTGTCTTACATACTCAACTAATATATCCGGATCTGTTGTAAATTTTCCATAATCAGCTAATGTTTCAAATATAACCGGCAAGTTGCGAATCGAAATTCTTTCTTTCAGCAGCTTTGCCAAAACTTTTTGAATATCACCGATAGAAAGCGGGTTGGGGGTAACCTCCTCGACTAAGATCGGGTATGTTTCTTTTAAATGGTCAACAAGCTGCTTTGTTTCGTGCCTTCCGAGCAATTCGTGAGCATGTTTCCGAATGGTCTCAGTAATATGAGTTGAAACGACGCTGGGCGGATCGACCACTGTATAGCCAGCTAATTCAGCTTGATCTTTTAAATGCTCGCTAATCCATTTAGCCGGCAGGCCGAAGGAAGGTTCAATAGTGTCGATTCCTTCAATCGTGTCATCTTCCATCGCAGGAGCCATCGCCAAGTAGTGATCAAGCATGATTTCCCCTTTCGCTACTTCGCTTCCCTTAATTTTTAGTTTATATTCATTCGGCTTTAATTGAATGTTGTCGCGTATTCGCACTACAGGGATCACAAGCCCCAATTCCACTGCAAGCTGGCGTCTGATCATGACAATGCGGTCAAGAAGATCTCCTCCTTGGCCTGCGTCGGCTAGAGGAATCAATCCGTAGCCGAACTCAAATTCGATCGGATCCAATGACAGCAGACTCAACACTTGCTCAGGGCTTTTTGCTTCATTGACTTGAACTTCTTCTTCAACATGCTCTTGTTCCTGGATAATTTGCTTTTTGGCACGATCCATCGCATACCCCATCAATGCAAACATCAATGCAATCGGTACGGTGATAACCAATCCGATCGGAGTGACAAGACCTAAAAGCAATAGAATGCACGCAATGATATAAAGCATTTTTGGAAAAGCCAACAACTGACTTGTAATATCTTTGCCCAAATTTCCTTCAGAAGCGGCTCTAGTGACGACAATTCCCGTTGCGGTCGAAATTAAAAGCGCTGGAATTTGACTGACCAATCCGTCGCCAACCGTTAACAGTGTGTAATGGGAAACCGCTTCTTGAAAGGAAAAGCCTTGCTGCATCATGCCGATGATGATTCCAAAAATGATATTGATTAACACGATGATAATGCCTGCAATCGCATCCCCTTTGACAAATTTGCTTGCTCCGTCCATTGCTCCATAAAAGTCAGCTTCTCTTGCAATCGTTTCTCTCCGCTTTTTTGCTTCGTCTTCCGAGATGATGCCAGCATTTAAGTCAGCATCAATACTCATTTGTTTTCCAGGCATTGCATCAAGGGTAAAACGCGCTGCTACTTCCGCAACCCTTTCAGAACCTTTCGTTATAACAACAAATTGGATAATAACTAAAATTAAGAAAACGACAAAACCAACGAGAATATTTCCACCGACGACAAATGTTCCAAATGTTTCCACTACCTTTCCCGCTTCCCCGTTGGCTAAAATTGAACGGGTTGTTGAAACATTTAGTCCGAGACGAAATAGCGTTAAAATGAGCAACAGCGAAGGAAAGATGGAAAACTGAAGCGGTTGTTCAATATTCATTGATGTAAGGAGGACGAGCAACGCAAGAGATATGTTGATGATGATTAAAATGCTTAACATCCAAGATGGCAAAGGAATGATCAGCATTGCCACTACTAAAATGATTGCTAATAAAACCGATAAATCTCTTGCTGACATGAAACATTTCCTCCTACACTTTTTGTTTCAATCTGTAAACGTGAGCCAATATTTCTGCGACTACCTGAAAAAATTGCTCAGGAATCATTGCGCCAATTTCGACTTGTTCGTACAATGATCTGGCCAGCTGGCGGTTTTCCACTGTGACAATATCATGCGCTTTGGCGATTTGTTTAATTTTTTGAGCGACAAAATCTGTCCCTTTGGCGACAACCACTGGTGCGTCATGTTCATTTTCATCGTATTTTAAAGCGACAGCATAGTGTGTCGGGTTGGTAATGACAACGTCCGCCTTGGGAACTTCCTGCATCATTCTTCTCATAGCAAGTTCTCTTTGTTTCTGTTTAATCCTAGATTTGATTAGCGGATCGCCTTCCATCTTTTTATATTCATCTTTTACTTCCTGTTTCGACATGCGAATGTTTTTTTCAAATTCCCATTTTTGATAGAAGTAGTCTAATAGAGCGACAAACAGAAGAGCTAAAGAAGCGAATAACCCTGTCTGTACAGCCAGCATGGAAATAGAAACAAGGGCTGCATCCAATGGCATTTGCGGAAGGCGCAGAATCTCCTTCCACTTAAAAAATAAGAATAGAAACGTCACCGCTCCAATAAAAATGACTTTCAAAACCGACTTCAACAATTCCACAATCGCCCGAATAGAAAAGATACGCTTAAATCCTTCGATCGGGTTTAGTTTTTCTAATTTCATCTTCAAGGGCTCTGTCGTAAACAGAAATCCCACTTGAATATAATTGCTGAATACACCGGCTAAAAGGGCTGCTGCCATGAAAGGAACAGCCATCACCGCACCTTCAAAAGCATATTTGTTCAATAATGAATGGACATTATGTTCTGTCACTTCCACATGCAAAAAATCTTCGAAGGTGATATGAAACATGTTCAACATATTGTCTATCACTGTTTTGCCAAAGAGCCACAAAGACAAAAAAGCTAAAAACAAAGTGATCGCCGTATTCAAATCCGCACTTTTGGCAACCTGTCCTTTTTTCCTTACATCTTGGCGTTTTTTAGGTGTCGCTTTTTCCGTTTTTTCTCCGGCAAAATATTGCAAATCTAAAATAAGTTCATTCATCGCTCGCCACCCAGCAATTGCATTAGTGAATTCATCAGCTCAAACATGTATTCAAATAAATTTCGGATCGACATGAACAACACGGCCAAAATAAGCAAAATCATGAAAAAGCTGACGCCGATTTTGACCGGAAAACCGATCACAAACACATTCATTTGCGGAACGGTTCTGGCTACAATTCCTAATGCAAGATCCACTAAAAAGAGCGAAGCCACAATCGGCAGCCCCATTTGAAAAGCAATGAGAAACATTTGATTAAACCCCTTGATCACTTCCATCACAAATCGCTCGTCAGACAGCGGGATAAAGTATTGATCAACCGGAATGATTTGAAAGCTGTACAACATCCCATTGATCAGCATATGATGGCCGTTGATGCTCAGCATGAATAGCAAAGCAAAAGTGTAAAACAGCTGTCCGATCAAGGGGGTTTGCACACCTGTTTGCGGATCAATGACATTGGCAATAGCGAACCCCATTTGAAAATCGATCAAGCTTCCAGCAATATGCACAGCCGACATAATAATATAGGCCATCAGGCCAATAAGCAGCCCGATCAAAACTTCCTTTAAAACCAGCGGATAAAGGTCGGCATTTAGGTCAACTTGTTTTTTTGGCAGTGTTGTTGCAACAATGACAGCGAGAAAAAATGACATTCCGATTTTAAATCGGGTCGGTATATTTCGATATGAAAAAAAAGGTATCGTGGCCATAAACGCCGTAATACGCACAAACACAAGCAGAAAAAACGGAAAATATTCTAACATGCTATTTAAGTTCATCTGACAAACTGCTCTAAATTGCTGAATATGTTATGTGTATAAGACAACATTGTTGACAGCATCCATGGGCCGAAAATAATCAAGCCAACCAAAACGGCTACTATTTTCGGGATAAAAGCCAATGTTTGCTCTTGGATTTGCGTTGTTGCCTGAAAAATGCTGACAATTAATCCGACAACGAGAGAGATTAAAAGCAGCGGCCCACAGATAATTAACGTTGTATATACCGCTTTTTCTGCAATGGAAAGAACCATTTCAGAACTCATGGGTTCACCTACTCATCTTTAAAAACTTTGTAACAAAGATTTGACCACTAAATACCAACCGTCTACCAAAACGAAAAGCAATATTTTAAAAGGAAGCGAAATCATTACCGGCGGAAGCATCATCATCCCCATCGACATGAGGACGCTTGAAACCACCATGTCGATAATCAAGAACGGGATGAAGATCATAAAGCCCATTTGAAAAGCTGTTTTCAGTTCGCTGATTGCAAAAGCGGGTACTAATGCCACAATCGGGATATCATCGATTGATTTCGGTTTCTCCATGTTCGCATAATTCAAAAAAAGTTCCAAATCTTTTTGCCTCGTATGTTTACTCATAAATTCTTTCAAGGGCTTTTCCGCATTTTTGTATGCTTCCTCCAGTGATATTTCATTATTGAACAAAGGCTGCAAGGCATCTTTATGAATTTGCTGAAATGTCGGCGCCATGATAAAAAACGTTAAAAACAAGGCTAATCCGATTAACACTTGGTTCGGCGGCATCTGCTGCGTCGCCAGTGATGTCCGAACAAACGATAAAACAATGATGATGCGGGCAAAACAAGTCATGAGGATGAGAATGCCGGGCGCAATCGACAAAACCGTAAACAAGAGCAAAAGCTTCACGGCTGTCGAAACATTTTCCGGATCATTTTGATTAAAATAGCTGATAAACTCGCTCATCTTTTTGATCCTTTCTGCTTGAGCCTAACCATTCGTTCACGTCTTTCTTTTAAAAGGGATTCTAGTTCATTTTTAAAGGAATTATCCGGCTGATCCGTTTTTTTCCCGTTTTTTTGGAATAATCGCATCATATGTTGTTCGACGGATGGAAAATCGGGTTCTTTATGCATATCTATGATCTCCTTGTATTCTTCTTCGTCTTCAATTTCTCTTAAAAGTTCAATGGTCTCCCCAACCCCGAGAATAAGTATGCGATTTCCGATTTTGATCATTTGTACAGACTTGTTTTGCCCTAATGATACGCCGCCTAAATTTTGTAAGTATTTGGATTCTTGCGGCAGTTTGAATTTTCGGTTTAAGAGTTTCAATAAAAGGTATAAAAGCATTAATACAAAAACGAGTGCAAAGATCATTTTCAAAAAATCAAAGAAAGAAAAGGAAGTTTGCTTTTCTGTTTCTTCTACTGTTCCTTCGTCCGCACTGCCTGCCTCTTTTTGGTCAACGGTTTGTTTTTGAAAATACTCTTCAACCGTTTTATTGCTGGATTCCGCTTGAACGGAAAAAAATTGCGGAACAATGATCGAACAGATGATCACAATCATCGAAAAGAGCAAATACACTGTCCATCTTTTCAATGCCGGTCTCCCTATCCTAATGTTTTTTTGATGGCTTCCAAAACTCGATCTGCTTGGAACGGTTTCACAATAAAATCTTTCGCACCCGCTTGGATGGCATCGATAACCATCGCTTGCTGCCCCATTGCGGAACACATAACGACCTTTGCATTCGGATCAATTTTTCTGATTTCTTTTAAAGCGGTGATTCCATCCATCTCCGGCATTGTAATATCCATTGTCACAAGGTTCGGCTGCAGCTCTTTATATTTTTCAACCGCTTGCGCTCCGTCAGCAGCTTCACCAACTACTTCGTAGCCGTTTTTCGTTAAAATGTCTTTAATCATCATTCTCATAAATGCAGCATCATCCACTACTAAAATCTTTTTTGACATCTCTCAACACTCCTTCATTTATTGTAATTTTAATAAACGATCTGCTTGGCTGAGTATGTCAGTTACTCGAACGCCAAAATTTTCATCGATAACGACAACTTCGCCTCTGGCGACTTTTTTGCTGTTAACAAAAATATCGACTGGCTCGCCGGCTAATTTATCAAGTTCGATAATTGATCCTGTTGACAATTCCAAAATTTGTTTAATGGAGCGTTTTGTACGCCCTAGTTCAACTGTTACATTCAAAGGGATGTCAAGCAGCATTTCCAAATTGTTCGCTTCGAACGCCTGAGTTCTCCCTTCATCAAAAGACGAAAATTCAACAGGCTTTACTTCAACAGATGGACTTTTTTCCACTTTGGAGCTTTTTGCCGAATTTGACGGTGCTTCAGATTCCACTCTGACACGTTCATCCAAAGCTGGTTCATTTTGTTTTTGTTCATCGGTTTGGTTTGCTTGATTGATCAATTCGGAAACAAGTTGTTTTGCAAAATTAATTGGCAACAATTGCATAATACTGGAATCTATCAAATTTCCGATAGTCAGCCTAAAAGACACTTTCACCAGCAATTCTTCATCAGGGAGTGCTTCCGTCCCTTCCCCTTCTTTAACATTCAACAATTCGAGACGGGGCGGAGAAATGTCAATTTTCTTATTTAAAACGGTCGACATTGACGTCGACGCCGATCCCATCATTTGATTCATTGCCTCTTGCACAGCACTCAGCTGTATTTCTCCCAAGTCATCGGGATTTGAGCCATCGCCGCCAATCATTAAATCGGCAATAATCGCTGCATCTTTTTGCTCAATCACAAGAAGGCTGCTTCCGGAAAGCCCTTCCGTGTAGACGACTTCAATTGCTACATACGGATCTGGAAACTCATTTGCCAGTTCATGCTTCGGGACGATGGAAACATTGGGCGTTGTAATTTCCACTTTTTGATTGAGCAAAGATGACAAAGCTGTCGCCGAGCTTCCGAAAGAAATATTGCCGAACTCGCCGACTGCATCTCTTTCCATTTCATTTAAAAACTGGTTGTCATCATCTGATTGGGCAGCGGCATTTTCTCCTTTTAATAAAGAATCAATTTCCTCCTGCGACAACAAATTATCAGTCATCAGCATCGTCACCTCTTTCGATGTGGCCTAAAATTTGTACGGCCAGTTTCTTTTTCTTTTTGCCTGGCTGTCCATAAAATTTCGGAACATCCCCCACTTTTATCATTAATGGTTCATTGACAGATTGATCCAATCGGATCATATCGCCGATTTGCATTTCCATTAATTCCTGAACGGTTACTTCTGACGTTCCAAGTATTGCGACAACTGGAACTTCCGCCATTTTGATCCGATTCGTTATTACCTTCGTTTCTCCAGGCTTCGGCTCTTTCCGCTCTGATTGCATCCAGTAGTGAACGGAAAGTTTCGGTATAATCGGTTCCAATACGACATGCGGAATACATAAATTGATCATCCCGCTTGCTTCGCCTACATTTGTATTAAGCGAAATGACGACGACCGTTTCATTAGGTGAAACCATTTGCAAAAACTGCGGGTTGACTTCAAATTCATGCATGACAGGTTCAATATCTACAATCGTGCTCCACGCTTCCCGGTAGTTATCTAAAGATTTTTCAAAGATTGTTGATATGATATTTGTTTCGATTTCAGTTAAATGTTCGATTTTATTAATGGATGCCCCGATGCCGCCCATCAACCGGTCCATCATGGCATACGCAATGTTCGGGTTTACTTCCATGATAATTCTTCCTTGCAAAGGCTCCAACTCAAACACATTCAGCACCGTCATTTTCGGTATGGAACGGATAAACTCTTCATAAGGAAGCTGATCAACCGAAGCTACCGAAATTTGAACATATGTTCTTAATTGAGCGGCGAAATAAGTTGTTAAAAGCCGTGCAAAGTTTTCATGTACCCTTGTTAAACTTCTGATTTGATCTTTTGAAAATCGCAAAGCTCTTTTAAAATCATAAACTTTTACTTTTCTCTCTTCTCTTTCTTTTTTCAGCTCATCCGCATCCATTTCTCCAGTCGTCAGCGCGGATAACAAGGCATCGATTTCGCTTTGCGATAAAATGTCGTTTGACATAAACAGACTTCACCTCCTTATCCCTTGTCGATCGCTATTGAAGGATAAAGGAAGTCGTGTACACGTTTTTTACTTCACCTTCCTGCAATAGTGCATTTACTTTTGTTTTAATCTTTTCTTTCAGTTGACTCATTCCTTTTTGCCCTTCAAGTTCCTTGGCTTCCATATTGGACAATTCAGAGATGATGATATCTTTAATTTGAAACTCTCTTTTTTCTAATTCTTCTTTCGCTTTTTTATCGGAAGCTTCAATTTTGAAAGAAAGTCTGACAATATTTTTGCTTTTTAAATTGGTGGTTATTTCCGGAACATCAAACGATGATTCGACCACTTCATCGACGGAGCGGTTTCCTGCTTCCGCTTGATTATCTCCAAAATGCTCTAGTACAAAAAAAGTCGTTAAGGCTGCTATGCCTACTGTTGAAATGATGACTAAAAAAGCAGTTAACATTTTTTTGCTCATTCTTCTGTCCCCCGGTATAAAGCTTTTCCCAAGCCAATTTGGCAATATAATTCATTGATTTTGCCGACAACATCTTCTTCTGCGTCTTTTACAACATATTTTTTTCCAGAGATTAACGTAATTGTCGTATCAGGAAACGATTCAATCCGTTCAATCAATAACGCATTAAGATAAAATGTTTCACCATTTAGTTTTGTTAGTTTAATCACTTGTCAGGCTGCCAGCCGTATCCCCCTTTTCTTACCGTTTTAATCCCAGCAGTTCTTGTAAAATTTCATCAGATGTTGTAATAATTTTCGTATTTGATTGGAATCCCCGCTGGGCGACAATCATTTCTGTAAATTCTTCCGCCAAATCGACATTTGACATTTCTAGCGAGTTTGTAATTAGCGAGCCTGCTCCATCTTCTCCAGGAACAGATAACTCATTAAGCTCCAATCCGTTTCCGTTTTTATCCAAGAATCCAGAGTTTTGCGTCTCGATAAACAAATTGCTTCCCACTTTTTCCAAACCTTCTGGATTCGGGAAATTAGCGATGCGAATTTGGCCTGCCACTTTCAACTGTCCGTTGCTATCTGTAAATGTGATTTTACCGTCCGCCCCTATACTGAAAGTTTTTGCCGACAGCGGAATTTGAATCAGGCCTGGTTCACCGCTTAAAGAATTCGTCCACTGCGGTTCTCTTAAACTTTCAGCAAGATTTTCATATTTGATGACAGCTTGTTCGATATTGTTTAGTGAAACTTTGTAGCTTTCAATCGTTCCGATCAATTTTGACATTTGATCAAGAGTAGCTGTATCAACGCTTGATTCCAATTGAACGCCAGTTTGCGGATCGTTTGGATAATCATTTCCAACTTGCAGCTGTCCAATTGCATTTGTAATGGTAGTTAAAATATCAGTATAAGGTGGTGTATCATTGAACTCTTCTATCGAGTCATTTAATAGATTGATCGCTGTATCAAATTGACCGCTGATATTGTTAAATCCGGACGCGTTCGTCACCGAATTATTGAATTCATCCCAAACTTCTCCGAGAGCATTATAGGCATTTTGCATTGCTGTATACCAGGAGGATGGATTTTCTTTCCCGTTTTTCTCCCATAACTCGACTGATTCGTTATAGGCCTCGTAGGCTTCCATCAACGCATTGGCTTTTTTGCCAATATCGTTCAAAGATTCATACATATTTTTATAAGGAGTATTAAAAGATGTAATTTGCTGCAGCGCATCGTTTGCTTTATCAATCCCGGCTTCTGTTGGTGGGGTTTTTTCGCCTGTTTCGCCGATCAAATAATACCCTTCACCTGTCACGATATAGCCATTGGCATCCAAGTAAAAGTTCCCGGCGCGGGTATAAGCAAGGTTTACGGCATTATTAATGGATCCAAGAATTTTGTTGTCCCCGTATTGACCGGCGTAATCAATATTCACTCTCGATAAATCGGTGATCGTCGCAACAGGAAAGAATCCGTCTCCAGATATGGCCACATCTAAAACTCTCCCTGTCGATTGAGTTGGTCCTGAGGTATGGACAGTATCAATCGTTCCTAAAGCAGCCCCAAGCCCGACTTGAGCAGGGTTAATGCCCCCTCGTCCATTTCCTGCTGCACTGGCTCCGGCCATTTGTTGGCTGACTAAATCTTTAAAAGTGACACGGCCTTTTTTAAATCCGTATGTGTTGACATTGGCAATGTTGTTTCCGATAACATCTAATTTCAATTGAAAGTTTTTCATTCCGCTGATTCCCGAATACATGGAACGCAACATAGTCATCTCTCCCTTTCAAATTATAATGGTAATCATTTTTTACTCTTGTTGGGACGGCTCTTGTTCGCCAGTATCAGATACTTTTGAGATTGAAAGACGGTCGATTTCATCCCCATTTTCCAGTTCAATCGCAATTTCACTGTCGTTGAGGCGGACGCTTTTGACGATGCTTTCAACCGTTTGCCCGTTTTTTGTATATTCAACGGTTTTTCCTATTAACTCAGAATATTTAAGAAGCGAGTCATTTTGCACTATTGATAGAAATGTTTCAAACGACTTATTTAAATTCGTCATTTGTTCCAACGCAGAAAAGTTTGCCATTTGCGAGATAAATTCTTTGTCTTCCATTGGATTCAACGGATCTTGAAATTTCAACTGCGTAATCAACAATTTTAAAAAATCGTCTTTGCCTAATATGTTTTTTACTTCTCTTGTGCTGTTGGCTGCATTTGTTAAAAACAAATTGCTGTCAATAGATATTTCGCTCATCCTCACCGCTCCTATACTAGGGAATGAATATATTCTTTTAATTTTTCCATAAATGATTCATCTTCGTCCTGTTGTTCATTTTGGTCATGTCTTTCTTGGTCTTGACGAGGATGGTCATTTCTTCCATTATCTTGTGGGAACGTTGGATCTTCGTCCAAAATATCAAAACGATCTATTTGGATCACGATATTCGGAAGTGCTTGTTTCAGCTGATGAATGTTATGTTCCAGCAAATCTTTAGCAGATTGCGTGGAAGCGATCATTTTGGCAATCATTTGGTCACCGTCTTTTACGAGCTGAAGAGTGATCGTTCCAAGATGTTCCGGTATTAGCCGAACCGTCAATTTTTGCGCCCCGTTTGGAAGCTGGGCAAATCGAGTCAATTTGATGGCATCTTTTAATTTTTGAATGAATTCCTCCCGCATATCAAAAGACAACGCTTCTCCCTCAATATTGGAAACCGGCAGTTGCTCGCTATTTATGTACGAAGATAAGGTGAGAACAAAAGAATTTTTTAGTTGAGAGTGTTGATCCATATTTTCCAATTTCTGTCCGATCTGTTTTTCGCCGACAAACGTTTTGGCAAAATCCGCTAAGCTTTCAGTTAACTGCTGTTGATTGATTGTTTGTTCAGCTTGTCTCACTGGTGCGTGATTGACAAGTTGAGCTTGTCGGATTTGCTGAAGTAAATCATTTGCTTTCGGCTGAAAAAAATTTTTGCGATGATCGGTTTCCTTTGGTAATGCTTGAGCATCTGTTTCATTTGGCATTATTGGATGATCTGCTGCTTCATTTCCAATCCTCATTGATGCTCCTACCGCTTTTAGGATGGTTTGGAACATCTGCTCGCCAATCGCTCCATATTTTCTTAAAGTCGCTTCAACTTTTTCGATTATTTGAAAAAAACGATTATCGTCTAATTGCGCCAATTGAATCAAAAAAGCAGCTATTCCTTGGAAAAGATCTTTCTTTTCATTTTGGAATCCGTGAAAAAACGGATAACCTTTCAAACCCGCTTGCTCGGCATGAACGATTGTTTGCTGCTTGTCAGCAGGTTGTATGTTTCGGATATGTTCATTGAGATCTGTTGGCATGTTTGGCTTCTGTTCATTGTTGCCTGTAAACATGCTTTCAAAAAGATAGATCAATTCTTGCATTATATCTTTTACTATATCTTTCTTTTTTCCATCCGCTTGATGTTGTTCAACTGCCGGTTGTTGAACCATTTGTTCCAGCAAGGACTGAAACGGCGCTTCTTCGGTTGTATTGATTTCTTTCCTTCGCGATAAAGCAAATGGCTGTTCGGTCTGGAAAAATTGCACTTTAAAAGCGTCCATTTATTCGCCTCCCACACCGCTGTTTGCTGTTTGTTGATCGGCAGAATTTCCATTCTGTTCAGTTTGTTGCGACAATAGTCTCGTATATTTCGCAGCATCCTGCGGCGTCATTTTTTCTAATATTCTAGCAAGTACATACTTTTTTAAAGAAGATAAAATTTCAACAGCTTCTTCGTCTGATAGCTGGGTGATGATCTCAGCTGCTTTTTTGCTTGACATTTGTTCATACACTTTCGGCACGTCCACCGATTTTTGGCTGTTCGCCTGAGCATTTTGCTGGATGTTTTCCAACGAATTTAACTGCTGCGTCAATTGTTGGATTTCTTGGTCCTTGCTCTTCAGCTGCCCTTGCAGTTCACTGATTTTTTTATTTTGCTCTTCGATCGTTTTCTCCAGTTGTTTTTCAGCCTGTTCAGCTTGTTCAACGGACAGAGCATCATTTTGTTGTTTATTTGTCCCTGTTAAATTAGAAATAACAGGAATATTTTTTAAAGAAGAAAACGGCTTAATATCCAGCACCATTAAAATCACCAATGCAAAAATGGCAAGAAAGATGAGCGAAAAGAACGCCATGATCAATGTTTTTACGCCGCTGCCTTTTTTTTCTTTCTTCTCCTTTTTACTCATGATTTCCACCTAATTTCTTTGAAAAGAATACATGTTCATTGAGAGTTCGTCCATTAAGTTTCGCTCCGCTTTCTTTTCCTGATCGAGAAACCGTTTATATTCCTTTTCTTTCATTTTTTCGTATTTTTTTACCTCCATATGCTTTTCCATTAAAATGGCATGCTTTTCATTCATATTGTTTCTCGTAAAAATAACAAGCTGTTGATAATGCTCAATCGTTTTTTCCAAATTTTGCACAAACTGTTGGTAATGCTTCATTTCATGAACAGAAATCCCTTTTGTAAGTTTTTCTTGCTGAAGCTTTGTTAACTCTTCTTTTTTCTTTAATGATTCGTATAGTTTATTAGCAACTTTGGTAAACTGCTCTACCGATTCTTCATATGCTTTTGTCGATTTCTTTTTTTCGTTTTCTTTTACATCCAATATTTTTTGGTAGCGAAAATGGTAGTTCATGATGGTTCACCTACTTTATAGAGAAGTTCCAATGTTTGTTGAAACGTTACTTTCTCTTCCATCTGTTGCCTTAAGAAATCAGTGATTCTAGGATACAAGTCAATTGCTTCGTCAATTTCCTGGGACGATCCTCGCTTGTAAGCCCCAATGCTGATTAAATCTTCATTTTCGCTATACTTTGAAAGCAATGACTTTAATTTGTTTGCCGCTTGAAGATGGTTGGGGTCAACGATATGGTTCATCAATCGGCTGACACTTTTCAGTACATTAATCGCTGGGTAGTGGCCTTTGTTTGCCAAGTCTCTATCCAAAATAATGTGTCCGTCTAAAATCCCCCTAACCGTATCGGCAATAGGCTCATTCATATCGTCGCCATCCACCAAAACCGTATAAATTGCAGTAATCGATCCTTTATCATTTTTTCCTGTTCGTTCCAACAGTTTGGGCAACATTGCAAATACAGAAGGTGTATAGCCTTTAGTTGTCGGCGGTTCGCCTACGGCCAAGCCGATTTCCCTTTGAGCCATTGCAACTCTTGTCACAGAATCCATCATAAACATTACATTAAAGCCTTTTTCCCGAAAATATTCGGCAATCGATGTTGCGGAATAAGCTGCTTTTATTCTCATCAGCGCCGGTTGATCAGAAGTGGCGCATACGACGATCGTTCGCCGCAGTCCTTCTTCACCTAAATCTCTCTCAATGAATTCTCTGACTTCCCTTCCTCTTTCACCTATGAGGGCGATAACATTGATATCTGCTTCAGAATTTCTGGCGATCATGCCGAGAAGGGTGCTTTTCCCAACTCCGCTTCCGGCAAAAATGCCGATTCGCTGTCCGTTTCCGATTGTTAACAGCCCGTCAATGGCTTTGACCCCAACTTCAAACTTTTCTGTAATCGGCGGCCGAGTCAACGGATTTGGAGGTTCATTTTCCGAAAGAACAGTCGTTAAACCTTGCGGAAGGCTTGTCCCATCCATCGGACAACCGAATGCATCCAGCACTTTTCCGACCAAACCGATCCCCGCTTTTATTTTAAGCGGCGATCCTGTTGCCTCGACAACGGAGCCCGGTGCGATGTTGTTGATTTTCGTAAAAGGCATTAACAAAATGTTTTCATCTTTAAAACCGACCACTTCCGCCATCGTTTTTTGATTTTTACCTAAATGAACATAGCAGACATCACCAATGGAACATTCAGGCCCTCGGGATTCCATTGTCAATCCGACCACTTTTTTAATTTTTCCGTAACGCTTGTAGGAATCGATTCGTTCGATTTCGCTAATCAGCTGCACAGCTTTCAAATACAATCAGTCCTCCCTGACTAAGTTGAGAAGTTTTGTTTTTAATTGCTCCAACTGTGTATCAACACTGGCATCAATTTTACCGAACGGCGATTCTACATAAATTCCGTTTTGTTTAAGATGATGGTCAGGGAAAATGTATAATTCGACATTTGTTGTGAAAAGTTCTTTTAACTCATCTTTTTGATCCAGCAAATAGGCGTATTTGTCAGGGTGAACATAAATTTTCACCTCCGGATATTCCTTCACTTCATGGATCACTTCTCGTACGATTGCTAAAAACAATTCATCGTCATCCTCAAGTTTTTTGGCAAGAATTTTTTCCGCTGCTTTCATCGCTATTTTAATAATCGTTTCTTCCGACTGTTCAAGTTTTTTCTGATAATCTTTTTTGGAATGATGGATCAATTGTTCAGCCTGTTTAACAACATTTTCATATTGTTTATACCCATCTTCTTTTCCCTTTTGAAATCCGTCTTGGTAGCCTGTTTTTTGAGCTTCTTCCATAAGAGATTGTTTTTCTTCATTCCAAGCTTCTTTCTCTTTTTGAATTTGCGAAAGTATTTCCTTTTTTTGTTCCATTGCTTCGTTGATTATTTTTTCTGCTTCTTGATAAGCGTTGTGCAAAAGTTGGGACGGTTCTAGGTTGTTTTGTTCGTCCGCTTCTTCCTTTTGCTGAACAATCTGTACAGATTTAATGGTTAACTTATGCGGCGCTTTCAACGGTAACGTATGATTGGATTTGATTACCTTAGACAATGATTTCATCTCCTTGTCCGCGGGCAATCATAATTTCACCGGCATCTTCCAATCTTCTAATCACTTCGACAATTCTTGATTGAGCCTCTTCGACATCGCGAAGCCGGACAGGACCCATGTAATTCATTTCTTCTTTAAACGTTTCAGCCATTCTTGTCGACATGTTTTTAAAGACAATTTCTTTAACTTCGTCTGATGCTACTTTTAATGCCAGCATGAGATCATTATTATCAACATCGCGAATAACCCGCTGGATAGCACGGTTGTCAAGGGTGACGATATCTTCAAAGACAAACATTCTCTTCTTCACTTCTTCCGCCAATTCCGGATCTTGAACTTCAAGCGCTTCTAAAATGGTGCGCTCTGTCGAACGGTCGACGCCATTCAACACTTCCACCAATGTTTCAATTCCACCTGTTTCCGTAAAATCTTGGGTTACGGTGGAAGATAGCTTTTTCTCTAATATTTGTTCAACTTCATTGATGACATCCGGACTTGTTCGATCCATCATGGCAATTCTTCTGGCTACATCCGCCTGTACGTCTTGCGAGAGGCTCGATAATATTTGGCCTGACTGCTTTGCATCTAAATAGGATAAAACTAAAGCAATCGTTTGCGGATGTTCATTTTGTATAAAGTTTAAAATTTGGCTTGGTTCGGCTTTTCTTGCAAAGTCAAAAGGTCTGACTTGAAGGGAGGAAGTAAGCCGATTAATAATTTCATTCGCTTTTTCCTCCCCTAATGCGTTTTCTAAAATTTGTTTTGCATATTGTATGCCGCCTCGAGCAATATAATCTTGGGCTAGAGCAATTTGATTGAATTCTTCAATAATCTCTTCCTTCACCTTTGCGTCAATGGTGCGGACGCTCGAAATCTCAAGCGTTAATTTTTCAATTTCTTCTTCTGTTAGATGCTTAAAAACTGAAGCAGAAGCTTCCGGGCCCAAGGAAATCAATAGGATAGCTGCTTTCTGTCTTCCGTTTAACTTTTTCATTGAATCGATTTCCCTCCCCCTCAGTCTTCATAGAGCCACGAACGCAATAACTTTGCAAATTCATCCGGCTTTTCTCTTGCCAGCTCTTCAAGCCGCTTCCGTTGCAATTGTTGTTGTTTTTCTTCCTCTGTCTCTTCTTTTTTCTCCGCTAAAACCATTTCATCTGGTTCTTCGATTTCATATTCTTCATACTCATCATCTTCCTCTGCTCTCCGTCTTCTCCATAAGAAGAAAAGGAAAGCGGCTGCGGCTAGGATAATGGCACCTATTAAAAAGTAGCCCCACAGTGGGAAAGGAGAAGATGTTTCCGCAGTATCCGCCGACATTTTGCCGGCAAACGGCTGGACGGACACCACAATTTTATCTTGAATATCCTGATCCGTTAACGGTGCTGCATTCGGATCTTCGTTGATGCTTGTTCTGACAATCGTTGACAAAATTTGCTGTATATCATCAACGCTTTGCTGCGGCAAAGAGTTCGGATCTTGTGGGTCAGGCGGTTCGACCATGACTTGAATGCCAAGGTCTCTGATTTTATAAGGGCTTTCGACAATTTCCCGTTTAATGCGATTCACTTCATAATTGACGCGATCTTCAATTTTCTCATATTCGCCATTTCCCGCAACCCCGTTAGCCTGTTGGTATGTATTCGGAACATCGGTTTCCCCCGTTCCGGCAACACCGGCTGCCGCGGCTCCGTCTCCGGTGTATGTTTCCGTAATCCGTTCAGCACTGATGGCAATTCCTTCATTATTTTCTTCATCGACAGGTTCCACTAAGTTTTCTTCGCGTTTCTCTTTCGTAAAGTCAATATCAGCTGTTACACTTACAACCACTTTGTCCGGTCCCATCATCGTTCCTAAAAGCCTTTGTACTTGGCGTTGAATATTTTTCTCAATTTCCGACTTAATTTCAAGCTGAGACGCAACGGATGTTCCAACTGAATCATCTTGCTGCAAATCATAATAGTTAAAATTTTGATCCATAATGACGATATTATCTTCCGGCAAGTTGGGAACACTTTTAGAAACGAGATGATAAAGAGCTTTCACTCTCGATTGGTCAAGCTGATAGCCAGGCTTCATGTTCAGAACTATCGATGCTGAAGCTTCCCCTGTCGGTTCACCGACAAATACGGAATCTTTCGGCAAATTGATCATAACTTTCGCATCATTAACGCCTTCAATTTCTTTAATCAGATTGGCAAGCTCTGTTTGTGTCGCTTTCAGTTTCAACACATCAAATTCATTATCCGTCATGCCAAAACCGATATTTTGCCCGAAAAACGAATAATCAATATTTCCGCTTTCAGGTATACCTTCAGCAGCAAGTTCTACTTTCAATGAATCCGCCTGTTCTTCCGGAACTTTAATGGTTGTTCCATTATCGGCAATTTCCGATTGAATCCCTTTGCTATCGAGGGTTTCCTTAATTTGTCCTGCCTCGTCCAATGTTAAATTTGTATATAATGGAACCATTTTCGGTTTTGAAAGAAAAACAGAGGAGAAAATGATTGTAAGTAAAACAAGTGCTGCGCCCCCAATAATGAGGGCTTTTTGCCATTTTGTCCGGTTGCGCCAAAATGACAAAATTTTGTCTTTCCATTGGCTAATCTTTTGGTTCATTCTTTCTTTTCCCCCGATAATATTTCATTCCATTGCAGTAAATCCATCTTTACACTTGCATGCGCATTATTTCTTGATAAGCCTCAACCGCCTTGTTGCGCACTTCAATAGCCGCATCAAGCAAAATGCTCGCCTTTTGCGCCGTAACCATCACATCGTGCAGTTCGACATCTTTTCCTGTCGCAAGCGCATTTGTCAGTTGGTCGGACTTTATTTGCGCTTTATTGAGCGATTCGAGCGATTGTTTAAAAAGCTGTGAAAAGGTATTTTCTCCGCTTTTTCCCCTTGTCTGGGCTGGCTGTTCCGTTTGAACTGTTTGCATCGGCATGGAAATGCTTTCGATCATTTTTCATTCCCCCTACTCTTATTTCCCGATTTCCAATGCTTTCATCAACATACTTTTCGATGCGTTAAAAACCGTGACATTCGCTTCATATGACCGGGTGCTCCCGATAAGATCGACCATTTCTTTCAAAGGATCTACATTCGGCAAATTCACATAGCCGTTTTCATCCGCATCCGGATGATCTGGATCATAAACCGTTTTAAACGGTGTCTCATCCTCTGCGATAGCGGCAACTTTGACGCCATTTCCCGGATTGTTGAGCGCTTTATGAAAGATGGATGCGAACGACGGATTTGCCTCCTGCATCAAAACCATTTTCCTTCTGTACGGCTGCCATCTGCCATCAACATATTCAGCCCTCGTCGTTTCCATGTTGGCCATATTTGAGGAGATAACGTCCATCCGAACTCGTTGAGCTGTTAAGGCAGAGGCGCTTATGTTCAGAGAATGAAAAATGCCCATTATGTACGACCACCTTTAATGACATTTTTTAAACTGTTGAATTTCCCGTTTAATCTGTCGATTAATGCATTGTATAAAATTTGATTTTCGGCAAGTTCCGCCATTTCTTGATCAATATCTACATTATTTCCATTATGATGATAAGAACTGTTCACTTTCGACGTAATCAAGACATTTCCTTTGCCCCCTGAAAAAGCAATATGGCGCGGATTTGTCCGGTACGCTTCCATTTTTATTTGTTCATTCAACACATCCTTGAATTCCACCGTTTTCGCTTTATACCCTGGTGTATCAACATTCGCAATATTGTTGGCAATCACCTTCTGTTTGAAAAATGATGACTGAATCCCCAGTTCCAAATTACCAATTGTATTCGAAAATAATTTCATAATTCCCTCCGCGATGTCATCAAAATGTCCAGAATTTTGATGTAAAAATGTCGAATTTTGTTAAATCTCTATTTTCATTTTAAATAAGAATGGCCTGAAAGTCTATGTTAGAAATGTAAAAAAAAGTGTTACATTGCGATTATTTTTTTCCTAGTTCTATATGCCCAATTTTAAAAAAACGATCCAAATTTTCATCCATAAATCAAAAGGACTACTTATGAGCATAAAAAAACCGCTCCAAAAAGTTTTGTGAAACTTTCCGGAGCAGTGATAAATCAATGATTTTTCAGCTTTTCCAATTCCACTAAAAATTTATTGTTCAATACTTTTATATATGTTCCTTTCATTCCCAAAGACCGCGATTCGATCACACCTGCGCTTTCAAGTTTGCGCAATGCATTGACAATTACGGAGCGAGTAATGCCGACCCGATCGGCAATTTTGCTGGCGACTAACAGCCCTTCTGTGCCGTTCAGCTCTTCAAAAATGTGTTCAATAGCTTCTAGCTCGCTGTATGATAATGAACTGATCGCCATTTGCACTACCGCTTTGCTGCGCGCTTCTCCCTCAATTTCCTCCGCTTTTTCCCGCAAGATTTCCATTCCAACAACCGTTGCTCCATATTCCGCCAAAATGAGATCATCATCATTAAACTTGTTGGCCAATCTTGCCAAAATTAAAGTTCCTAACCGATCGCCTCCCCCGATGATCGGTACGATCGTTGTATAACCATTTTTGAAAAGATCACGATTTTCGACAGGGAAAGCAGTGTATTCACTGTACACATCCAAATTTGGAGATGTTTCGGTTATATTGAATAAACTTTTTGTATATTCTTCTGGGAATCTCCGTTCCTCCAACATTTGTTTCATTCGGTCATTTTCAATTTGTTTGTTCATTCCAAATCCAAGCACTTTTCCTTTTCGGCTTAAAACGAAAATATTGGCTTCAATTACTTCACTTAATGTTTCCGCCATTTCTTTAAAATTCACTGGTCTACCTGCGGCTTTTTGCAGCATTGCATTAATCTTTCTCGTTTTTTCTAATAGTTCCATTTTATAATCCTCCTACATTGATCATTTACAAAATGTATTGACTTAAATTTTTGTTTTGTGCAATTTTGCTTAATTTTTCTTCCACGTAATGAGGGGTAATGACAATTTGCTCCATGTTAATGTCCGGCGCTTCAAACAAAAGATCTTCAAGAAGCTTTTCTAAAATCGTGTGCAATCTTCTTGCACCTATATTATCGGTATCTTGATTGACTTGAAAAGCTATTTCGGCAATCTTACGAATAGCTTCGTCAGAAAATTCCAATTTTATACCTTCTGTTTCCAATAATGCCTTATATTGCTTTAATAACGCATTGTCCGGTTCTGTCAAGATGCGGACAAAGTCGTCTGCTGAAAGTTTTTTCAATTCCACCCGAATCGGAAATCTTCCTTGCAGTTCCGGGATCAAGTCAGAAGGCTTGGCCATATGAAAAGCTCCTGCGGCAATAAATAAAACGTGATCCGTTTTCACAGTGCCGTATTTCGTAACAACAGCGGATCCTTCAACAATCGGCAATATGTCCCGCTGAACTCCTTCACGGGAAACATCTGCTCCAGAACCGCCTCGATCTGTTTTGGCAATTTTATCGATCTCATCAATGAAAATGATGCCTGACTGTTCGGCTCGTTCAATCGCTTGTTGTGTCACTTCATCCATATCGATCAGTTTGGCCGCCTCTTCATTTGTTAAAATTTTGCGTGCTTGTTTAACGGTAAGCTTTCTTTTTTTCTTCTTTTTTGGAAGCAAGCTGTTTAAGGCATCTTGCATATTAAAGCCCATCTGCTCCATACCGGTGCCTTGGAACAGATCAAACATCGACGGCTGCTGTTCTTCGATTTCGATTGTCACATATTCATCTTCAAGTTCGCCATTTGCCAGCATTTCCGCAATTTTCCGTCTTTTTTCCACCAGTTCCTCCCCCTCATCATTAGAAGTAGAGGCAGGAGTTGACGGCTGGCTGCCAAACAACATTTCCAGCGGATTTTTATAGGCGGATTGTTTTTTCTTTCCCGGCGCTAATATTTCGACGAGCCGTTTGTTGGCATTTTCCTCCGCCAGTTGTCTCACTTCATTCATTTTTTCTTCTTTTACAAGTCTTACGGAAGTTTCAACGAGATCTCGCACCATGGACTCGACGTCCCTGCCGACGTACCCTACTTCGGTAAATTTCGTTGCTTCCACTTTGACAAACGGAGCACCGACAAGCTTGGCAATTCTGCGGGCAATTTCTGTTTTTCCGACTCCTGTCGGTCCAATCATCAAAATGTTTTTCGGAACAACCTCATCGCGCAGTTCATCGTTTAACAAACTTCTTCGGTAGCGATTGCGAAGGGCGACGGCCACTGCTTTTTTTGCCTCGTGCTGCCCAACGATATATTGATCGAGACGTTCAACGATTTGTTTTGGTGAAAGGGCATGTTGTTTCATGTTTTCCCTCCTTCCTACAGTTCTTCCACAATTATTCGATTATTTGTATAAACGCAAATTTCCGCTGCTATTTCCAACGCCGCTTTAGCGATTTCACTTGCGGTCATCCTTTCGCCGGCATATTCTTTTAGCGCTCTTCCTGCGGCCAAAGCATAGTTGCCGCCGGATCCAATCGCCAATATTCCATCATCCGGTTCTATAATCTCACCTGTACCGGAAATCAACAGGAGCTGTTCTTTATCCATGACAATCATTAATGCTTCCAATTTTCTCAACACTTTATCACTTCTCCATTGTTTGGCCATTTCAACAGCTGCCCTTTTAAGATTTCCGTTATATTCTTCCAGGCTTCCTTCAAATTTTTCAAACAGAGTAAATGCATCAGCAACAGAACCTGCAAATCCCGCCAAAACGTTGCCGTTAAATATTTTGCGAACCTTTCTGGCTGTATGTTTCATGACGACTTGGTTGCCAAATGTTACTTGTCCGTCTCCAGCCATTGCGCATTTTCCCTGATGATGGATCGCAAAAATGGTTGTGGCATGAAATTGTGACAAATTGAGAGCCTCCCTTTACTCTTTTGCACGTGGATGATATTCAAAATAAACGTTTCGCAACTGCTCTTTTGACACATGAGTATAAATTTGCGTTGACGATAAGTGGGAATGACCGAGCAGCTCTTGCACGCTTCTCAAATCAGCCCCTCTATTTAACAAATGTGTTGCAAATGAATGTCTTAGCATGTGAGGATGAAGATGTAGCTTGACCGCCGAATCTTCAAATAATTGGTTTAAAATATAGCGCACCCCTCTTGGTGTTAAAGGTTTTCCACGATGATTGACAAACAAGTAAGGATGGCTGTCCTCCCCTTGCAGCTTTTCCATGAGCTTTTGCCGGCCATCTTGTATGTAGGATGTCACTGATTGGCTCACAAAGCTTCCAAAAGGAACGTACCGCTGCTTTTTCCCTTTCCCATTTACTAGAACTGTCCCTATCGAAAAATCCAAATCTTGAAGCTGAATTTGACATAACTCACTTACGCGGATACCAGTCCCATACAACATTTCAAGAATCGCCTGATTCCTTTGTCCAAGCGGATCTTTCAAATTGGAAATCGAAAAAAGCACATCCATTTCCTGCTCATATAAAAAGCGGGGGATTGTCTTTTCCTTTTTCGGCAAAGCGACCGCCGAAAAAGGATTATGCGAAACCATTTTTTCTCTCAGCAAAAAATTGTAAAAAGTGCGAAGGCTTGAAATTTTTCTGGAAATGGAATTTTTTGAAAAAATTTTATTTAAATCCGTTAAGAAAATGCGAATATCAGAATACTGGACGTTTTCCAGATTGTTAAGGCCTTCTTTTTCCATAAAAGAAAGAAATTCATTGATATCATGGATGTAATTCACAATTGTATATTGTGAAGAATTTTTTTCAATTTGTAAATATTCAATGAATAATTTTAAATAATTCTTAACAATTTCCATTGGCACAACACCTCGCAAGGGCTTCTAAATAGTAACATATTTTAGACAGCCCTTGCAATCTATTTTAAATTTTTTTCAAAATTTTTTGAATAGTTTCCAATGCTCTTTTCGCATATTGTTCATTTCTTTCTTGCTTGTTTTTGATTGGCGTTTCAAAAGGTTTAAAAAGACCAAAATTGGCATTCATCGGCTGGAAATTTGCCGGATCTGCTGTTGTAATATAATGAGCCATGCTTCCAATCGCTGTTTCACTCGGAAACTCAATCAGTTCTTGTCCGAAAACAAGACGGGCGGCATTGATGCCGGCGATTAACCCTGATGCAGCCGACTCGACATATCCTTCAACACCGGTCATTTGCCCGGCGAAAAAGAGATCGTCCCGCCCCACGTATTGGTATGTTGGTTTTAACAGTTTAGGTGAATTAATGAATGTGTTGCGATGCATGACTCCGTAACGGACAATTTCGGCGCGCTCAAGCCCCGGAATCATCTGGATCAATTCTTTTTGCGCCCCCCATTTTAAATGGGTTTGGAAACCGACAATATTGTAAAGGGTCCCGGCTGCATTATCCTGTCTAAGCTGGACAACGGCAAAAGGCCGTTTGCCTGTTTGCGGATGCTCCAGACCGACTGGTTTCAGCGGGCCGAAAAGAAGCGTTTGTTTTCCCCGCTGCGCCATTACTTCTATTGGCATGCATCCTTCAAAGTAAATTTCTTTTTCAAATTCTTTCAATGGTACGGTTTCAGCGTTTACTAGCGCTTCATAAAACCGATCGAATTCTTCTTCTGTCATCGGGCAGTTTAAATAGGCCGCTTCGCCTTTGTCGTATCTGGACTTTAAATAAACTTTTTCCATATTGATACTTTCTTTTTCAATGATCGGAGCAGCCGCATCATAAAAATATAAATATTCTTCTCCGGTCAGCTGTTTCAATTGTTCGGATAAAGCTTTTGATGTTAGCGGGCCTGTGGCAATCACTGTCGGACCGTCCGGTATTTCCGTCACCTCTTCATGAAAAACGGTTACATTTGGGTGCCCTTTCACTAGTTCTGTCACTCTTGCAGCAAACTCATGGCGATCTACTGCAAGCGCTCCTCCCGCAGGAACGGAGCATTGATCAGCACTAGAGATGATGATCGAATCAAGCAGCCGCATTTCCTCTTTTAACACACCTACTGCATTCGTTAATGAATTGGCTCTTAATGAATTGGAGCAAACTAGCTCGGCAAATTTATCTGTATGGTGGGCAGGCGTTTGCTTTTTAGGGCGCATTTCGAACAATCTGACTTGTATTCCTCTTTTGGCTATTTGCCATGCAGCTTCGCTCCCTGCCAGCCCTGCACCAATGACGTTCACTGTGTTTTCGTTCATGATGTTCCCTCCTTTAATTGGTTTGAGACAATGAAGAAGGTGAGCATTGATTCAGCTCACCATGGTATGTTTGGCTAACGCTCCGGATTCTCTTTGTAGTCGCATTTGGAACATTGCACTTGAACACCTTTTTTCAGGCGTTTTTCAAGCAGCAATTCGCCGCATTTCGGGCATTTCCTTTCCGTTGGTTTGTCCCAGGATACAAAATCGCATTCCGGGTATCGGTCGCAGCCGTAAAATACACGGCGTTTTTTTGACTTTCTTTCAACGATGTTGCCTTTTTCGCATTTTGGACATTTCAAGCCAATTTCTTTCAAAATCGGTTTTGTATTGCGGCATTCTGGAAAATTTGAGCAAGCCAAGAACTTTCCGTATTTCCCCATTTTATAAACCATTTCATTGCCGCATTTCTCACACTTTATGCCGGCAAATTCGTCTCTGATTTCCACTTTTTCCATTTCGGTTTCAGCTTTATGCACCCGTTTTGAAAATTCGCGGTAAAACTCATCAATAATTTTCACCCAATTCACTTTGCCTTCTTCTATATTGTCCAAATCATGCTCCATTTTAGCCGTAAATTCCACATCCAAAATTTCTGGGAAAAACTCCACCATCAGCTCGTGTACAATTTGGCCGAGTTCTGTCGGAACAAACCGCTTGTTTTCCAATGCCACATATCCGCGGCGCTGAATCGTATCCAATGTGGGAGCGTATGTAGAAGGACGTCCAATCCCCAGCTCTTCGAGAGTTTTGACGAGCCTTGCCTCTGTATACCTAGGCGGCGGCTGGGTAAAATGCTGCTCCGGTTTTAAATCTTTTGAAAAGACAACATCTCCTTCATTTAAATCAGGTAGAAGCCGGTTTGTTTTCTCTTCCGCTTGATCATCTGTACCTTCCACATACACTTTCATGAATCCAAAAAATTTGATTTTTGAACCGTTCGCCCGAAATAAAATGCCGTTATTCTCCATTTCTACCGTCATCGTATCCATGATAGCTGGCGACATTTGACTGGCAATAAATCTTTCCCAAATCAGCTTATACAATTTATATTGATCTTTGGAAAGATATTCTTTCACAGACTCGGGATCCCGAAAAACGCTTGTCGGCCTGATGGCCTCATGGGCATCTTGTATATTTCCCGATTTTTTTGCAGCCATCGCTTTTCCTTGCGAATAGTCAGATCCGAACATTTTCTCAATATATTGAACAGCTTCTGATTTCGCTGTGTCGGAAATGCGAATGGAATCTGTTCTCATATAGGTGATTAAACCGACGGTTCCCTCTTTTCCAAGATCAATGCCTTCATAAAGCTGCTGGGCGATCATCATCGTTTTTTTGGCGCGGAAATTAAGTTTTCTTGCAGCTTCCTGCTGCAATGAGGAAGTTGTAAACGGCGGAGCCGGATTGCGCTTTCTTTCTTTTTTCGTCACTTTTGTGACCATATATTTGTTGCTTTCAAGACGCTCAAGCACCTCTTTTACATCTTGTTCCGTTTTCAATTCCTTTCTTTTTCCATCTGCTCCCCAAAACGACGCCTCAAACGTTTCCGTTCCTTTTTGGAAGTTGCCATCGATTGTCCAATATTCTTCAGGCTTGAAGTTTTTTATTTCATTTTCACGGTCAATGATCAAGCGGACGGCAACGGATTGTACTCTTCCGGCACTTAACCCTTTTTTGACTTTTTTCCATAAAATCGGGCTGATATTATAGCCGACAAGCCTATCAAGAATTCTTCGCGCCTGCTGGGCATCGACTAAATCCATATTGATCGCCCTCGGAGTTTTAAACGACTCCTTGATGGCATCTTTGGTAATTTCATTAAAAACGACCCGGCAATCAGAACGGATATCAATATCTAAGCTTTGCGCCAAATGCCAAGCAATCGCCTCACCTTCTCTGTCGGGGTCGGCGGCAAGGAAAACTTTTTTCGCTTTTTTCGCCGCACTTTTTAAGTCTTTCAACACCGAGCCTTTTCCGCGAATGGTAATATATTTCGGTTCAAAATTCCGCTCAATGTCAACCCCCATTTGGCTTTTCGGCAAATCGCGGACATGCCCCATGGAAGCTTTTACTTTATAATTCTTTCCTAAATATTTTTCAATCGTTTTTGCTTTTGCAGGTGATTCTACAATGACCAAATAGTCCGACATTCATGCTCCTCCTTAAGAGGTTTTCTCTCTTTCTTTCACAACATCCCATATTGGATAAAAATTTTCCCGTATTTGTTAAAATAATCTTCACTAATATTAAATATTCCATTGCATTTTGTCAAACAGTATATTTATCATCTTTTTCTTTTTTTCGGAATGAATCCAATCCTATTTGTCATCATCGAAAAATGGATAAAGCATTGGACGTATTTCTCGAACGATGTCTTCATCGGAAAAGACAAGCGAAGCTCCATCGTTTAACAATTGTATATTTCCAAATACTGATTCGTCAAATAATGGAACAAGAGGGGAAAAAACTATGCGGCCTTGCTCTAATGCGTGCATGGCAGTAATAAGGGATCCGCTCTTTCTTGATGCTTGGGCAACGAACGTTCCCATCGTCAATCCGCTAATGATTCGGTTGCGCAAGGGAAACATCCATTTCTCAGGTTTCCGGTTAGGGGGATATTCAGAAAGAATCAGATGTTCCGCAGAAATGATGTCAGCAAGTCGCGAATTTTTTTTCGGGTAAAGATGATCAAGACCGCCGGCAATGACAGCAATTGTTTTTGTATTTTCTTGTATAGCCGTCCAATGCGCCATTGCGTCAATACCCAACGCAAGCCCGCTTACAATCGTCCATTGCTTTCTGGCTAGCGGCCTAATGAAATAGTCAATACAATTACAGCCGTATTCCGTGGGATTTCTTGTTCCAACTACACTTAAGCTTCGGATGTTTTGCAGCAATTGAAGGTTGCCCTTACAAAATAATACGGCCGGTGGATCGGAAATGTGCTTTAAAAGAGGAGGATATTGCGGGTCGACAACGGTTATGATGCTGATGTTTCTTTGCCGGTAATAATGTTGGAGATCGGTTTCGGAAATGCTCAAAAACTGTCGAAAAAACTCTTGATGAACATTTGGAGGAAGGTTGAGATGAAAGGCCAAATCTTGAAGAGGAAGGTGAACATACTTCATGAAAGATGGATCTTTTTTGTAAAGCCCCATTAGTTTATTGTTTGTCACTCTTTGGCAATGAACAAGGTTGATCAATAAATTTCTTGGATCGATCAGTACCACCTCTTTCTTTGAAAGAAGGAATAGCCAAAAGGCTACTCCTTTTCATTGTTTAGTGGGTTTTGCATTTTTCGTATAAACCTTTTTCTTTAATGACAGAAATTAAAGTTTCGCCAATCACCGCCGGCGTTTCCGCCACTTTTATGCCGCATTCATTCATTTTCTTAATTTTTTCCGCAGCTGTTCCTTTTCCGCCGGAAATAATTGCGCCTGCATGTCCCATGCGTTTTCCTGGAGGCGCTGTTTGTCCGCCGATAAAGCCGACAACAGGTTTCGTCATGTTTGCCTTCACCCATTCAGCTGCTTCCTCTTCAGCCGTACCGCCGATTTCACCGATCATAATTACCGCATATGTTTCCGGATCTTCATTAAAAGCTTTTAAAACATCGATAAAGTTCGTGCCGTTGACGGGATCGCCGCCAATTCCGACAGCTGTTGATTGTCCGATTCCCGCTTGTGAAAGCTGATGAACCGCTTCGTAAGTCAACGTTCCGGAACGAGAAACAACACCGACATGCCCTTTCGTATGGATGTATCCCGGCATTATGCCGATTTTACATTCTCCCGGAGTAATCACGCCGGGGCAGTTTGGTCCGATTAAACGGGTTTTCTTTCCTTCCATATATCGTTTTACTTTCACCATGTCTAAAACAGGAATGTGTTCTGTTATGCAAATGACGAGGTCAAGTTCCGCATCCACCGCTTCCATAATGGCATCGGCTGCAAAAGGAGCCGGTACATAAATAACGGATGCATTTGCACCGGTTGCTTTTACTGCTTCTTCTACCGTATTAAAAACCGGCACACCTTCCACTTCTTGACCACCTTTTCCAGGTGACGTCCCGCCGACAATTTTCGTACCGTATTCCAACATTTGTTTCGTATGAAATAAAGCCGTTGATCCCGTAATCCCTTGTACGATCACTTTCGTGTCTTTATTAATAAAAACGCTCATGCTTTTCCCTCGCTTTCTACTTTACTAATGATACGATTTTTTGCGCACCGTCAGCCATTGACTCGGCTGAAGTAATATTTAAGCCTGATTCGTCTAATATTTTTTTGCCAAGTTCAACATTTGTGCCTTCAAGGCGAACGACAAGCGGAATCGTCAATCCAACTTGTTTGGTTGCTTCAACAACCCCTTGTGCAATAACGTCGCATTTCATGATGCCGCCAAAAATGTTGACGAAAATTCCTTTAACGTTTTCATCTGACAAAATAATTTTAAAAGCCTCTGTCACTTTTTCAGCCGTTGCCCCGCCGCCGACATCAAGGAAGTTTGCAGGTTCTCCACCGTAATACTTGATGATGTCCATCGTTGCCATGGCCAGACCTGCACCGTTGACCATGCAGCCGATGTTTCCGTCGAGCGCTATGTAACTTAAATCATATTTCGAAGCTTCTATTTCTTTTGGATTTTCTTCATCTAGATCACGATATTCCAAAACATCTTTTTGACGGAACAGGGCGTTTGAGTCAAAATTGAGCTTAGCATCCAATGCCATTACCTTGCCGTCGCCTGTCACAACAAGCGGGTTAATTTCCGCAATGGAGCAGTCTTTTTCAACAAACACTTGATAGAGCCCCATCATAAATTTCACAGCTTGGCCGACAAGTTCCTTTGGTATGTTGATGTTAAACGCAATTCTGCGAGCTTGGAAAGGCAAGAGGCCGACAGCCGGATCAATATACTCTTTAAAGATTTTTTCCGGTGTTTTAGCCGCCACTTCTTCGATTTCCGTACCGCCTTCTTCAGATGCCATTAAAACGACACGCGATGTAGCGCGATCCACAACAAATCCTACGTAATATTCCTTTTTAATATCGCAGCCTTCCTCAATTAAAAGGCGTTTCACTTCTTTGCCTTCAGGGCCTGTTTGGTGCGTAACAAGGGTTTTTCCCAATAGTTCGCCGGCATATTGGCGCACTTCATCCAAATTTTTGGCCACTTTGACGCCGCCTGCTTTTCCGCGGCCGCCAGCATGAATTTGCGCTTTGACAACAACCACATCCGTTCCGAGCTCTTTTGCCGCTTCAACCGCCTCTTCGACAGTAAAAGCCACTTTTCCGTTCGGAACCGAGACGCCGTATTTTCTGAGGATTTCCTTCCCTTGATATTCATGGATATTCATATCCGATCCTCCTAACTTATGTAAAAAAATTAAACTTTCCCGACCTGAAAGGCCGTCTTTTATAGACTGCGCTTTCATTGTATAAAATTGTTTGACCATTGTCTACCATTCTTCAAAAAAACACTGTTTTTTCATTTAAGATCGCTTTTTTGCGCTTTGATCCAATCGGTAAATGTAGCTTAACAATTCGGCAACGACTTCATAAAGCTCTTCCGGAATCTCTTCATTCAGTTCCACTTCAGACAACAGTTCAACCATTGACGGATCTTCTTTAATCGGAACATCATTTTCTTTTGCAGCCTCAATAATTTTTTCAGCAACATGTCCTTTTCCTTTTGCGGTCACTCTTGGAGCCGCATCGCGTTCTTCGTTATAGGAAAGGGCAATGGCTTTGGGCACCTTTTTCATATCTTCATATCCACCCTTTGATAGGTTTTTTGCACCATTAAGGATTGTGCCTTTTCATTTGTTTTACCTTTCTTTAATGAGACTCCAGAAAGGATATAGTTTAATTGCTGCAATTTCTCCTGAAGATCATTTGAATGCGCTTCAATTTCATGTTCATTTAATAAATCGTTGTAAATGGTGATTTTCAGCACCCTGTTTTGAATGAACACATCGACCACTGTCTCTTTTATGGTTTTTAAATATAATGAAAAAACGATCCGGCAAAAATTTGCATCAAGCCGTTCATTTTCTTTTTTCGCGTTGATTTGAAACGTAACGTCCGTCCAATCTTCGCCGAACTGAAACGGAATTTGTATGAAAAGTTGATCAATCGGCCCTCTTTGATCCTGCATGTACGACTGGCCGTTTAACCGATTGTAAAGATGTTCAAACATAGCTTTCACATCCGGTTTATCGGCTTCAAGCATGTGTTTGTGCAGCATTGCTTTCAGGTTGTGTTGGTCTTGTTCCAAATTTTGCTGACTTGCCGCCAATCCGAGGTTGGCCAGAAACATTTTCAACAGTTGTTTCAATTCTGCGGCATCTAGGTTTTTGTAGCTGTTTGCCATTAACGTCTGAACGGTTTTTTGCTCTTCTTTTGTAAATGGCGTGTCGGCCGATTCGTTTTCAAAGAAAAATTGCCGGATGACAGCGGGATTTTCTTTTAGCCAAAATGCCAACTTTTCCGCTAACGATTGTGAAAAAGAGTCCTCGCTTTTTTGCAACGTGTTAATTACGTTTTCGATTTGCACCATGAAGCGGGGGTTTGTCAATTGAAAGAGCATATTCTTCAATTGTTTTAAATCCGGTCTATTCTCGCCGTGTTTTACAGCATCATATAAATCAAAAAGCTCCTGGAACAGCTGCTTATCATCCTGTAAAGCTAGTAAAGATGTGATCACTTCTTTTGTCATCGGAAGCCTTTGAGCAAAAGCAATGAAAAAAGCTTGAAGCAGCTTATCCTCTCCCGCCAGCCCCCTAAATTGTTTCATCAACGGAATGGCATCTGCAAGCTGATGTTTTGAAAAAGGAATGTTTTTTTGAATCAACGTGTCAACCAAACGAATCGCCATGTTTTCGGAAGAAAGCTGGAAATGGCTGAGCAGCCGTTTTCCGTTTTGTCCTTCGCCGCTATCCGTGAACAACCGTTTCAGCATGATCCCTTTGTCCGTCAATGATGTTTGAAACCAATAAGTTTCCAGCGGACGTATTTCTGCTTCGACAGCAGCTACAAGCTTCATTCCGCCGATGAAGAGCAGCGCTGTTGCATTAGGGAAAATTTTCAAAACCGTTCCTTTTACAATTTCCTGATCTTGAAACATTCTCACCTTAGGCTGAGGTAAAGCGGGCATTCCGATTGCTTTAAAAAGATGGTCAATTCCATTCATTTTTCGTCACCTTTAAAATTGTTATGCCTCTCGGACAGGCGCAAAGCTTTTTCGATGATGTTCGGTTGCGCCAAAAAGACGAATGGCTTCCAAATGCTGGTTCGTTCCATAGCCCATATGTGATTCAAAGCCGTAATGAGGATATTGTTTTCCCAGTTCTACCATATATCGATCACGCACCACTTTTGCGACACATGAACTTGCGGCAATGGAAATGCTCTTGGCATCACCTTTTACAATTGACATTTGGGGGAGGCTGACCGGAATTGTCAAGGCGTCAATTAACAAATAATCAGGTGTGGTCCGTTTTAAATTTTGAATCGCCAGGCACATCGCTTTTTTTGTTGCTTCCAAAATGTTCAGTTCATCGATTTCCTTTGCTGAAACAAAGCCAATTCCGACATCCTCGGCATGTCTCATTATGTATTCATAAAATTGTTCCCGCTTTTGTTTTGATAATTTCTTAGAATCCGTCAAACCAGGCAAATAAAAATCTTCAGGCAAAATCACGCATGCCGCCACTACAGGCCCGGCCAACGGTCCTCTGCCTACTTCATCAATGCCGGCAATGTTTCTGTATCCTTTTTGTCTCAGCGACCTTTCATACTGACTCATTTGGTCAAATTGACGCTTTGCCTGCTGTTCCATTTCATATCGTTTCAACCATTTTTCCACCAGTTTTTGAACCGTCTTCCGTTCATCTCTCTGGCAGGCAAGAAGAAAAGGGTCGTCTTTATGGCAAACGACTTTTAGCCTTTCTTCAATTTCCTTCGCAGTCAAATTCAATTCCTTCACTCTCCCTAATTCTTATATCGGCATTTTCTAAAAAAAATAGAGACACGCTTCATGCGTGCCTTTATTCATTTGGAATGTCGAACGTAAGCTTCCCGAGCTTCAATGTGCGGACATCGCGAATGATGATTTCCGCCGTTTTGTCATAATCAATTTCGCCTCCTGCCTGCAAACAGCCGCGGAGACGGCCGATTTGGTCAAACAAGTCAATGATTTCTTCGGGCAGTTCAGCAAATTGGTAGCGCACTTTTAACTCTTCGGGATAATGTTTCATTAAAAAACGAAGGACGAACACGGCTACATCCTGCAAGTTTAAAATTTCATCTTTGATCGCACCGGTGGCCGCCAGTTTATAGCCAACTTCTTCATCCTCAAATTTGGGCCATAATATTCCTGGAGTATCGAGTAATTCTAATTCTTTCCCGGCTTTAATCCAGCTTTGCTGTTTTGTAATGCCCGGGCGATCACCAGTTTTTGCTATATTTCTTCCAGCAAGCCGGTTGATCAACGTTGATTTTCCTACGTTCGGAATGCCGACGATGAGCGCGCGAATTGCTCTCGGCCTCACCCCTTTTGCCCGCATTTTGTCAAATTGAGGTTTCAAAAGCTGCTTGGAAATGGCAATGATTTGTTTTAAACCTGAACCGCTTTTGGAATCAATGGCCATTGCCGTTAATCCTCGGCTTTGAAAAAAACTGATCCATTCATTTGTTATCGCTTCATCTGCCATATCCTTTTTATTTAATAGAATGATTCGTTTTTTATTGGCGATGATTTCATCGATCATTGGATTTCTCGACGATTGGGGAATCCGGGCATCGACGAGTTCATAGACAATATCGATCAATTTTAATTTTTCAACAACTTCTCTCTTAGCCTTGGCCATGTGGCCGGGAAACCATTGTATCGTCAATCTGCATCACCTACTTTACTATCCCAAAATCTGAAAGAGGCCAAAAAACAAATGATGTTTTTCCCATCACTTCTTCGATCGGAATCGTTCCAATATGTCTCGAATCCTTGCTGAAACGCCTGTTGTCGCCCATGACAAACAGTTCACCTTCCGGTACAGTCGGTTGGCCGATTATGTCTTCTAGTTTAAAAGGCTCTGTAAGCGGTCCGTCGACTAAATTTCGTTTATATTTATCTAGATACGGCTCATCATAGGCTTTTCCGTTAATATATAGGGTGTCGTTTTTATATTCAATATGATCGCCGGGCAGTCCGATTACCCTTTTAATATAATCTTTATCCTCTGTCGCATGAAACACAATGATGTCAAAGCGGTGTATGTCGCCGATCCGAGTAGCTATTTTATTGACAATCATTCTGTTCTGGTCATGGAGAGTCGGCATCATCGACTTGCCGTCAACCACGATGGGCGCAAAGAAAAACGTGCGGATGACTACAGCTAAAATAACAGCGATCACGAGCGTTTTGATCCATTCGATGAGTTCATTTTTCTTTCTGGCCATTTCCTTTCACACCTTTGCAATCATTTAGAATATGTATTTTTATTGTAATACAATCACCGGCCGAACAAAAGAAACTTAAACGGGAAATGCAAAAAAAGGAGCTTGTTCTCATGACCAACAAGCTCCTTTCGTTCCATTTCTTATCTTTCTTTAATTCGGGCTGCTTTACCGCGAAGGCTGCGCAAGTAGTAAAGTTTTGCACGGCGCACTTTACCGCGGCGAACAACTTCGATTTTCTCAATTTTCGGCGTGTGCAATGGGAATGTGCGCTCAACCCCTACACCGTATGAAACTTTGCGGACAGTAAAGGTTTCGCTGATGCCGCCGCCGCGGCGCTTAATCACAACACCTTCAAATACCTGAATACGTTCGCGGGTGCCCTCCACAACTTTTACATGAACACGGACGGTATCCCCGGGTCTGAATTCAGGTAAATCTGTGCGAAGTTGTTCTTTCGTAATATCTGCGATTAATTTTTGCATTGCCATCAACTCCTTCTAACAGATGCTCATGCAACGGCTGCAGCGGAACATCGTTTTACAAGACGAGACAGTCGTCTCAGCCACAAGCTGTATCATACCATAGGAAACACACCGTTTGCAAGTCATCACTGTTCTTTTTTTATTGCTTCAAGACATTTTTTTTGTTTTTCTGTTAAAGGATATTTTCTCAATAAATCAGGACGTCTTTCCCATGTCCTTCTGAGCGATTCTTTTTCTCTCCATTCCGCAATTTTTTCATGGTTTCCCGACAATAGCACATCAGGCACCTTCATTCCTCTAAAATTTTGCGGCCGTGTATAATGCGGATGTTCAAGAAGGCCTGTTGAAAATGAATCTTGTTTGTGCGACTCTTCATTGCCGAGCACGCCCGGGAGGAGCCTTACTACACTGTCGATGATTACCATTGCGGCGAGTTCTCCACCCGTCAAAACATAATCGCCGATGGAGATTTCCTCAGTCGCAAGGGAACGAATCCTTTCATCGTACCCTTCATAGTGGCCGCAAATAAAAATTAAATGCTCTTTTTTCGCCAATTGCTCCGCTTTTTTCTGAGTATAAAGTTCGCCTTGAGGACAAACGAGGATGACGGAAGGATCCGTTGATTTGCTTTCTTTTCTCAACACTTCGACACAATCAAAAATCGGCTGGGGCTTTAGCACCATTCCGGCACCGCCGCCATATGGATAATCATCAACAGTTTGATGCTTGTCATCGGAATATTCGCGGAAATTCATCAAGTCAATGGAAACGATCTTTTTTTCTTGTGCTTTTTTTAAAATGGAGTGATTGAAGACTCCGGCAAACATCTCTGGAAACAAAGTCAACACATCAATTTTCATAGATCCAATAACCCTTCCATCGGAAAAATAACCACCCGTTTTTCTTTTACATCCACTTTTTTCACCACTTCCTCAATGTAAGGGAGGAGGACATCTTTTTTCCCTTTCCTTTTGACAACCCATACATCATTTGCACCGGGTGTTAAAATTTCTTTAATTTCACCAATTTTCTCTCCATCTTCCGTATAGACCGCACAACCGATGATTTCGTGAAAATAAAATTCCCCCTCATCCAGATCGCCGAGCTGACTTTCAGGAATTTTAATCATCGACCCTTTCAACTTTTCGACAGCGTTGATGGAATCATATCCTTCAAAGGACAAAAGGTCAAAATTTTTGTGGATGCGATGTGATTTGACCACAACTTCTATAGGCGAAGCGGTCTTGTCCGATGAAAAAATATATAAACGGTTGCCGGTTTTGTAGCGCTTTTCCCGGAAATCCGTAGTGGAGATCACCCGAACTTCACCATGTATTCCATGTGTGTTTACAATTTTGCCGACTTTGAACCATTTTCCATCCACGACCTTCACCTCATGCGAAACTCTTGTCATTCTTTTGTATTTTTTCAGAAAAAATTAGGGCAGGATTCTTCACTTGATTCGAATCTCTTTGACAATGCCATCTTCGATGACAATCGTTTTTTCCTTCAGCAGTTCTTCCCAACTGTCTCCTTCTTTTATTTCAATTAAGGCATTTACTTCGCGTTCCTTCAGTTCGCTGCCTAATGGAAGCATATCAATTTGCTGAAGCTGAAAATCCAGCATTTTTATTTTTTCCTTGCGTTTATTAATTTCTTTATGATATTGGGAAATAATTGATTGGTTTTTCGTCGTTTTTTCCGCTTTTTTCAGCTGAAAATAAAGTTGGTCGCATTCCCGCTTCAGCTCTTCTTTTTTCGTCTTGCATTGATGGATAAGTTTTTCCTTTGTTTTTTCCGTCAAAATTTGCTTGACGGCAACGGAATGAATAATTTGCATGGTCAACTCTCCTCCATTTATCAAAATGAACTTTGAGGAGTTTTTCTTGGTTGATCGAAAGTTTTCATTTTTCTTATAGGAATGGCTAAACGATATGTGAAAAAAGGCGAGGAGTGTTCCCCTCACCTTTCAGTCGACAATTTCAAGCATGACGCGTTCAGCCTTGCTTTTAGAAGCAGCGGCATATACAACCGTTCTAATCGCTTTGGCAATCCTTCCTTGTTTGCCGATCACTTTGCCGATGTCATCTTGATGGACGGAAAGCGCATATAGAATACCTTCTTGTTTCTTTACCGCCTTCACTTCGACATCATCAGGATGATCGACAAGGGCTTTGACAATGGTTAAAATTAGTTGCTCCATTGCGATCACACATTACTTGCCGTATTTTTGGTTGTGAAATTTTTCCATAATTCCTTGTTTCGAAAATAAATTGCGAACTGTGTCAGAAGGCTTTGCGCCATTTTGCAGCCATTTCAGAGCCAGTTCTTCATCAATTTTTACTTCAGCAGGTTCCCTTACCGGATTGTACGTACCGATTGTTTCGATGAAACGTCCATCGCGCGGAGAACGGGAATCTGCTACAACAATGCGATAAAAAGGGGATTTTTTTGCTCCCATACGTTTTAAACGAATTTTAACTGCCATAAGTTTTAAGCACCTCCGAAATATTTTCACCAAGATAGTATATTATCAAGGATAAAAAAGTTTGTAAAGTATTTTTTCTTAACAGAAACGGATTTCTACATAAAAGGAAGTTTGAATCCTTTTCGTTTTCCTTTTGCCATTGAAGTCATTTGTTTCATCATTTTTTTCATTTCCGCAAATTGTTTTAAAAGCCTGTTGACATCTTGGACAGAAGTCCCGCTTCCTTTGGCAATGCGTTTTCTTCTGCTGGCATTGATAATTTCAGGATTTCTTTTTTCCTCTTTTGTCATTGAACGGATGATCGCTTCCACTCGGCTTAGCTGTTTCTCATCCACTTGAATGTTTTTCAGCCCTTTTATTTTATTTGCGCCAGGAAGCATCGAAAGAAGATCGTCAAGCGGCCCCATCTTCCTTACTTGCTCAAGCTGTTCTAAAAAATCATCGAACGTAAAAGACATCGTTCGCATTTTTTCTTCAAGCTCTTTTGCTTTCTCTTGATCGACGCTTTCCTGTGCCTTTTCGATCAGCGTCAAAACATCGCCCATCCCTAAAATGCGCGACGCCATCCGTTCAGGATGAAATGGCTCCAAAGCATCCATTTTTTCACCCATCCCGGCAAACTTAATCGGTGCTCCCGTTACGGCACGAATGGAAAGAGCTGCACCGCCTCTAGTGTCTCCGTCAAGTTTTGTCAAAATGACGCCGGTAATGCCGAGTTCATCATGGAAGTTTTTCGCGACGTTGACGGCATCTTGGCCTGTCATGGCATCGACGACAAGAAAAATTTCATCAGGGTTTGCCACTTCTTTCACTTGCTTCAGTTCATCCATCAGCTCTTCATCAATATGAAGGCGGCCTGCTGTATCAATCAGCACATAATCATAATGTTCAGCTTTGGCATGATCTAACGCCTGTTTGGCAATTTCTACCGGACTTACTTTATCGCCAAGGGAAAATACCGGAATGTTCAATTGCTTCCCTAACGTTTCCAACTGATGAATGGCAGCAGGCCGGTAAATATCGGCTGCTACAAGAAGTGGGTTTCGATTGTGTTTTTTTCGCAAGTAATTGGCAAGCTTGCCGGTCGTTGTCGTTTTTCCGGCGCCTTGAAGACCGGCCATCAAAATGACTGTCGGCGGACGCTGGCTTGCAGAAATTTTGCTCTGTTCTCCGCCCATCAGGTCAGTCAGTTCTTCTTTTACAACTTTGATCACTTGCTGGCCGGGCGTTAAGCTTTTCATCACTTCTTGGCCAACCGCCCGTTCGCTGACACGTTTAATGAAATCTTTTACAACTTTAAAGTTGACGTCTGCTTCCAGAAGGGCTAAACGGACTTCCCGCATCATTTCCTTCACGTCGGATTCCGTAACCTTACCTTTGCCGCGAATTTTTGCCATCGCACTTTGCAATCGGCTCGTTAATCCTTCAAAAGCCATGTCGGCTTCCTCCTAATCCAATTTTTCCAGATGGGAAAGAAGACGGTCGAACTCTTCCTTCATTTCCAATTGGGAAGAAAATTGTTTTAATTGCTGTATGATCTTATTGCGCTCTTGAAACTTTTGAAAAAGACCGAGCTTCTGTTCATATTCTTCCAGCATCATTTCCGTTCGTTTAATATTGTCATATACTGCCTGACGGCTGACTTGGTATTCTTCAGCAATTTCACCTAGGGAGTAATCGTCCAAATAATAAAGAGACATGTAGCTTTTTTGTTTCGGGGTTAGCAACGACTGGTAAAAATCAAACAAATAATTCATTCTCGTTGTTTTTTCCAGCAGCATAAACCACCCTCCCTGTTGTTAAGTGAATTGCCTTTACATGTAGTTAGTGTAGCGGATAAACCTCTGGCATGTCAAGTTTTTTTCTTAACGGCCTACGCTTCCTCAACCAAGTCGGCAAAAAGGCCGTATACGTATTTTTCAGCATCAAATGGCTCCAAGTCGTCCAGTTTTTCGCCCAGTCCGACAAGCTTCACCGGAATGTTTAATTCGTTTCGAATGGCAAGGACGATCCCGCCCTTTGCTGTTCCATCCAGTTTGGTCAAAACGATTCCAGTAACGTTTGTTGCTTCGGAAAATTGTTTAGCCTGGCTCATTGCATTTTGGCCCGTTGTCGCATCAAGCACAAGCAGCACTTCATGGGGAGCGCCGGGAATTTCTCTTTCGATCACCTTTTTTACTTTTTCAAGCTCCTTCATTAAGTTCATTTTGTTTTGCAAGCGTCCGGCCGTATCACATAAAAGCACATCGACATTCCGGGCGCGGGCTGCCTGTACAGCATCGTACATCACTGCCGCCGGATCGGAACCGGCTGATTGTTTAATGACGTCTGCGCCGACCCGCTCCCCCCAAACTTCCAGCTGTTCGATGGCGCCTGCACGGAACGTATCACCTGCCGCAAGCAGAACGGATTTTCCTTCCTTTTTCAGTCTATGGGCCAGCTTGCCGATTGTTGTTGTTTTCCCCACCCCGTTTACACCGACAAACAGGATGATATTTAAACGGCCATCTTCAATGTTTAAATCTTGCGCGCCGCCGCCCCCTTCGTAAATCTCGACAAGCTTTTCCGAAATCACCAAGCGCACTTCTTTAGGGTCATGAATATTACGGCGCTTGACTTCCATTTTTAATTCATCTATCAGCTCCATCACCGTTTGTACGCCGACATCAGCCGTGATCAAAATTTCTTCCAATTCTTCGAAAAATTCTTCATCTACCTTGCGATAACGCGCGACAAGGTCATTGACGCTTTCGGTAAATGAATTTCTCGTTTTCTGCAAACCTTCTTTAAACTTTGCGGTGACTGAATCTTTTTGCAGCGAGATTTTTTCTTTTAATTTTTTCAAAAAGCTCATCCATGATCTTCCTTTCACGAAGATTTCATATATTTTTCGGTTTCTTCCAAACGGACAGACACAATTTTCGACACTCCTGATTCTTGCATCGTTACACCGTAAAGAACGTCTGCTTCTTCCATCGTCCCCTTTCTGTGCGTAATGACGATAAATTGAGTATTTTCGCTAAAACGCTTCAAAAATTGAGAAAACCGGTGTACGTTTGCTTCATCAAGAGCGGCTTCCACTTCATCGAGGACACAAAATGGAACAGGGCGCACTTTTAAAATGGAAAACAATAAGGCAATGGCCGTCAAAGCCCGTTCCCCGCCCGACAAAAGGCTTAAATGCTGCAATTTCTTGCCCGGAGGCTGAGCAACGATATCGACTCCCGTCCGCAATAAATCATCAGGATCTGTCAGCACAAGATCTGCTTTTCCGCCGCCGAACAGTTCACGAAATACAACATGAAATTCGGATTTGATCTTGGCAAACATTTCTGAAAAACGTTTTTTCATTTCCTCATCCATTTCCGCAATCACTTTAAAAAGGGTTTCCTTTGCTTCCAGTAAATCTTCCCGCTGTTCCGATAAAAACTCATAGCGCTCTCGGACGCGTTCATACTCATCGATCGCGCCCAAATTGACATTGCCTAATTCATCAAGCGCAAGTTTTATCAGCTTTACTCTTTTTTTCGCTTCCATTTTGTCCGTTTTGAGCGGAAAATTGTCCTTTGCCGCTTCAAACGTTAGCTTATATTCATTTTGCAAATAATCCAGGCGCTGGTCAAGTTCGACATCTAAACGATTCAATTTCACCTCTTCGTCCTTTAAAATATCTGTCATCTGCTTATGTGCTCTTTTCAGCTCTTTCCACTCTTTTTCTTCCCTTTCCAGCTCTTCCTGCAGATGGACGCGCTGTTTTCGCCGGGATGTGATGAGTTCAATCGTTTTATTTTTATCTTCGAGTTTGGCTTGTTTCAATTCCTCCAATTGGACTTCGCCAGATTGATCTTGGTCGATCTCATTTAGCAGTAATTTTAAATCTTTCTCAGCTTCATTTCTTTTTTCTATAGCATATTGATATTCCTTTTCGATGCGGGACAATTGATCCTTAATGTTTTTATATGATTCTTCCTTGCCGGCAAGAATCACCTTTAATTCTGTAATTTCTTTGTTTAAATCTTCTTTTGATGCCTCCTGTTCTTCCTTCTTTGCTGTTAACTGTTTAATGGTGCGATCAAGCTGTTTCAGTTCCTCATCCATTTGCAAAATCGTTTCCGATAGCTGCTTCTTTCTTTTATCGAGCTTTTCCCGTTCTTCCAAATAGGAGCTTTTTTCAGCATCATAAATTTTTAAATGCTCGTTAATATTCCGTTCATTCAATTCTAATTCCCTCAGTTCACCCTTTAATTTTTGTTCTTCCATTCGCAGCGCTGATCCTTCATCCCGCAGCGCATTTAGTTCTTTCTCTTTGTCTTCGATCAATTGTTTCAAATTTTTTACTTCATTTTCCAGCGATTCGGTTTTTTGTTCCATTTCCGCAATATTTTCTTTTATTGATTCTAATTCTCGGTTTCTCGTTAAAAAGGATGGCGATTTCTGCTGCAGCGCCCCCCCTGTCATGGATCCGCCTGGATTGATGACATCCCCTTCCAGCGTAACGATTCTGAGAGAATAATGGATTTTGTTCGCTAAGTCGTTGGCTCCTTGCAAATCTTTTGCGACGACGACGCTTCCCAAAAGATTTTCGATAATAGACTCATATTGTTTGTCATATTTGACAAGTTTTGAAGCAACCCCGACAAATGCCGGATGGCGCTCCACAATGTCAAGGTGATGCTTAGCAATTGTGCGTCCTTTTATAACAGTTAACGGCAAAAATGTGGCACGGCCGTATGCATTTTTCTTCAAATAACCGATCGCCTCGCGCGCGCATTTTTCATCATCCACGACAATATATTGGCTTGCGCCTCCAAGAGCGATTTCGATCGCCGTTTCATATTGACGGTTTGTTTTTAATAGTTCGACCGTGGCGCCGTGAATGCCTTTCAAGCGATTTCTTGCCTTTAATACTTCCCGGACACCTTGGAAAAAGCCGGAGTAATCTTCCTGCATCGACTCAAGCACTTCTTTTTTCGATTTTGCCTGCTGCAAAAACTTATAAGCTTGATAAAGCAGCGATTCCTTTTTTTCATAGTCTTTTTTCGTTTTTTCCAATACTTTTAAGCTGTTTTGGTACGACGAAAGCTGATGATTCAGGCGTTTTTCAATAGAAAGGAGGCTCGAGCTTATTTGGGATTTTTCATTCGCTATTGCTTCTCTCTCGACAAGATATTTTTGATTGGCTTCCTCCAGCCGATTGGCTTTTGCCTGGCGCGATTGCAATTGTTCATCAATATAATGGCTTTCATTGCGGGCAGCCGCTTGATCATGCAATTTTTCAAAATAATCGCTTTTCAACCGTTCAAGCTCTTCGGCTATATTTTCATTTAAGTTTAATAGAGCTTTTTCTTTCGATTTTAACTGTTCTTTTATTTCGCTGACTTCACGTTCGTATTGTTGAAATACCGTTTCAAGAGTATTTTTTTCTTTCTCTAAAGCAAAAATTTGTTCCGTCAACTCTTCGATTTGCTGATTGAGCTGTTGTTGATTTTGTGAAGCATGTTTCTTTCTCTCTTTTAAAACCTCTTTTTTTCCTTCCAACTTTTCCAGCTCTTCACTTGCCAGAAGAAGCACTTGTTGGAGGTCATTGATGGATTCATCCAAGGCGCTGATTTGATCACGCATTTCTTCCAACAAAGCCTCTTTTTTCTGTATCGTAGAAGAAAGCTCGATTTCACGATCACGGTTTTGTTCAACTGACTTGGCCAATGTTTCCCATTTTCCGTGCAGTTCTTCTATTTCATGGGCAAGAAGAGCGACCTCCATTTTTTTCAGCTCTTCTTTTTTTTCTAAATAATCTTTTGCGATGGAAGCTTGCAATTGCAAAGGTTCTAATTGGTTATTGAGCTCATATAAAATATCTTGCACGCGGTTTAAATTGTCTTCCGTTTCCGCCAGCTTCCCCTCCGCCTTCTTTTTTCGTGTTTTATATTTCAAGACCCCTGCCGCTTCTTCAAAAATCGTCCGCCTTTCTTCTGCTTTTGTGCTCAATATTTCTTCGACTTTTCCTTGGCTAATGATGGAAAACGCTTCTTTCCCTAGACCAGAGTCCATAAACAAATCAATAATGTCCTTCAGGCGGCAAGCTTGTTTGTTAATAAAAAACTCGCTTTCCCCCGAACGGTATACTCTTCTTGTAACACTTACTTCATTGTAATCTATTGGCAAAAAATGATCTTCATTATCCAGGGTCAATGTCACTTCCGCCATATTTAAACTTTTTCGTGTATCGCTTCCCGCAAAAATAACATCTTCCATTTTGGATCCTCTGAGCGACTTCGCCGATTGCTCGCCGAGAACCCAGCGAATGGCTTCCGTAATATTAGATTTTCCGCTTCCATTCGGACCGACTACTGCGGTGACTCCCCCTGAAAAATCTACGCTGACCCGGTCAGCAAAAGATTTAAATCCGATAATATCCAAACGCTTGAGGAACATCATGATCCCCTTTCCTTCAAAAGTCTTTCATATTTTAACACAATAATAAAAAAACGGGGGTATTGAATAAAAAAATCCCCCGTTTTAGGGGGTTTTTTTGCTTAGTTTTTGAAGTCCCTGTTCGGCAGCATGTTGTTCGGCTTCCTTTTTTGACCGGCCCGTTCCTTCGCCAATAACCTCTCCGTTTAAAGAAACAGTGGCGACAAATTCACGGTTATGAGCCGGTCCTTTTTCTTCTAATATTTTATAGTCCAACACACCTTTTCCGTCACGTTGAATCAGCTCTTGCAGCCTGCTTTTAAAATCCATCACATGAGAAAAAGCACCTTGATCAATTTTCGGAAAAACCACTTTGTTTAAAAACGAAAACACTGCTTCAAGGCCCTGATCCAAATACAAAGCACCGATAAAAGCTTCGAACACGTCTGCTAAAAGCGCAGGCCGACCTCTTCCTCCGGTCATTTCCTCCCCTTTTCCAAGAAGGATCAGGCTGCCAAAGGAAAGTTCGTTTGCAAAAGAGACAAGCGAAGGTTCACAAACGATTGCCGCTCTTAGCTTTGTTAAATCCCCTTCCGTCATCGACGGGTATTTTTTGTACAAATATTCAGAAACAGTCAGTTCCAGCACAGCATCTCCCAAATATTCAAGCCGTTCATTGTCTTCAAACGGTTTTTTTCGATGCTCATTCACATAAGATGAATGTGTAAAAGCTTGGTATAAGAGCTTTTCATTCGTGAATGAAATGCCGACTTTAGCCTGAAACTCGCGGAACTTCAATGCTGTTTTTGCAAATTTTTTATGATTCATTTTGCCTGGCATATAAATCCTCCATCTTCTCAAACAATGCGAGAACCAAAAATGTAATGAAAAGGGATAAAGCCCCGTAAAAAATACGGGACTTTTCAACATTTACTTTCTTATAATTTGCTTTGTATGTAATTAACAGCATCACCAACTGTGACGATTTTTTCAGCCTCTTCATCGGAAATTTCCATGCCAAACTCATCTTCTAATTCCATGACAAGTTCTACAACGTCAAGTGAGTCAGCACCAAGATCATCTTTAAAAGAAGATTCCAGCTTCACTTCAGACTCGTCGACACCGAGGCGATCGACAATGATTTTTGTCACGCGCTCTAAAACATCCGCCATAGCAGTTCACCTCCCTCCAGTATTATAGAAGATTTGTTAACATATTACTAGATGGAATGCCGTTTTTTTATGGCATTACCATTCCGCCATCCACACAAATCGTTTGCCCGGTTATATAGGAAGCTTTATCAGACGCCAAAAATGCAACGATATTCGCAATATCTTCCGGCTTACCAAAGCGCGAAAGCGGAATTTGTTTCAGCATTTCTTCTTTTAGGTGATCATCCAGCTCGTCGGTCATATCCGTTGCAATAAACCCTGGGGCAATGGCGTTGACTGTAATGTTTCGGCTTGCCAGCTCCTTTGCAGCCGTTTTTGTCAAGCCGATGATGCCGGCTTTTGAGGCAACATAGTTAGCTTGCCCAGCGTTGCCCGCAATTCCAACGATCGAAGAGATGTTGATAATTCTTCCTGCACGCTGTTTCATCATTTGCCGTGCCACGGCTTTTGTACAGTTGAAAACACCTTTCAAATTTATGTTGATCACATCATCCCATTCTGATTCCTTCATTCTCAAAATTAAGTTATCGCGAGTAATTCCGGCGTTATTGACAAGAATATCGAGCCGACCAAAACGTTCAATCACTTCTTTTATCATTTCATTCACTTCATCGCTTGAAGCGACATTGGCGCGAATGGAGAAAGCTCTTCGTCCTAGCGCTTCAATTTCCTTTACAACTTCATTCGCTTTCTCCTCATTTCCGGAGAAATTAATGGCAATATCGGCGCCGTTTTTGGCAAGATCAATTGCTATGGCACGGCCGATTCCGCGAGAAGCTCCAGTTACTAAAGCCGCTTTTCCGGAAAGCATTATTCCCCCTCCTTTAATTCTTTGACGACAGCCTCAAGCGATGGCAAGTCAAAGATATTGTAAGTTTTTACACGGCGGTTGATTTTTTTGATTAATCCAGACAAAACTTTTCCCGGCCCGATTTCGATAAATGTGGTTACGCCTGCTTCCAGCATGGCCATAACGCTTTCTTCCCATCTTACAGGTGAATAAAGTTGTTCAACCAGCAGGCTTTTGATCTCTTCGGCCTTTTGGACGGGTCGTGCTGTCACATTTGCCACCACAGGTATGGAAGCATCCTTTATGTGGATTTCATCAAGAACTTGTGAAAGTTTTTCAGCTGCCGGCTTCATCAGTTCAGAATGAAAAGGACCGCTGACCACAAGCGGAATGATTCGCTTTGCTCCCCTTTCTTTCGCGATATTTCCTGCTTTTTCCACTCCTTCCACTGTTCCGGAAATGACGATTTGCCCCGGACAATTCAAATTTGCCAATTGAACGAGAAAACCAGCTTGAGAAACTTCACTCGTCACTTTTTCCAATTCTTGTTGTTCCATCCCAAGAACAGCCGCCATTGATCCTCTTCCATTCGGAACCGCTTTTTCCATTAATTCACCACGTTTTCTAACGGCAAATACTGCATCTTCAAACGTCATGACATTTGCCGCCACTAAAGCCGTGTATTCGCCCAAACTGTGCCCTGCCACAAAATCGCAGGCGATGTCAAACTCCTTTAATTTTTCCAATATAGCAATGCTTGTTGTAAGCAATGCGGGCTGTGCATTATATGTCAATGTCAGCTCCTCTTTTGGGCCGTTGAAGATAATCGAAGTTAAATCGATACCGAGCCGCTCGTTTGCTTTTTGAAAAATTTCCTTGGAAATAGGCACTTGATCAAACAAATCTTTCCCCATGCCGACTTCTTGCGAACCTTGTCCCGGAAAAAGAAAAGCAGTTTTTCCCAATGTTATTCCTCCTTCACATTCCTAATGGCGTCTTCCATTGTAGCAATCACATTTTGCAATACGATTTCTCGGGCTTGGCTGATAGTATGAAAGATCGCCAGCTGATCTGATGAGCCGTGAGCCTTTATGACGGGCGCCCTTAAACCGAACAGGCAAGCGCCGCCATACTCTGCGTAATTCATTTTTTTCTTCAGTTCTTTTAGCTTCGGCTTTAAAAGAGCTGCGATCAATTTGGCCATCAGCGTGCTTGTTAGTGTTTCCTTTACCATTGTAAACACAGAAAGAGCCGTTCCCTCTATTGTTTTTAAAGCGATATTTCCGGAAAAACCGTCCGCTACGATAACATCCGCCGCCCCGTTCAACAAATCGCGGGCTTCTACATTTCCGATAAAGTTAATCGGCGAACGGGATAGAAGGTCAAACGTTTGTTTGTATAATTCATTTCCCTTTTTTTCTTCCGTGCCGACGTTTAGCAATCCAATCCGCGGATTTTGAATCCCCCTTACTTTTTCTGCATATTCAGACCCCATGATCGCGTATTGCTGCAAGTGCTCTCTTTTCGCTTCAGCATTTGCACCGACATCAAGCATCACAAATCCTTTTCCGTCTAATGTGGGAAGCGTGGGGGCAAGCGCCGGCCTTTCAATACCTGGGATGCGGCCGATGATCAGCAGCCCTGCTGCCATGAGCGCACCTGTATTGCCTGCCGAAATGCAAGCATCGGCCAAATGATTCTTCACCCGCTCAGCCATGATGACCATTGATGCATTTTTCTTTCTTCGAACCGCCCGAACAGGTTCATCATCCGCTTCAATTTTCTCTTCTGTATGAAGAATCGATATCCGATCCTGTTGATCATTTATGAGAGGAGCGATCAGCGCTTCATTGCCGATTAATTCGATTTCCAAGTCGGAAAAGGTTTCAACGGCTTTTAAAGCACCATTAACAATTGCATGAGGCGCATTGTCTCCTCCCATCGCATCAATTGCTAATTTCATTGTTTGAACCTTCCTTTTTCAATTGATTGGTTGATCGATACATATCAAATTCACCGGAAAACACGAGTTCATTTCCGACATAGCTTTTTACTTCGACAAGCGTCCGGCCTTTTTCCTTGTCGATGTGGATAACTTTTGCTTTTGCAACAACGCGTTCACCCTCTTTCACTTGTCTCGTGAATCGAATGGCGGCTTTGGCCGTCAATGCCAGTTCATCGTCAATGCAAGCAACCGCCAGCGAATTAGCTTGCGCAAACAAATGGTGTCCGCGAGCAATTTGATTGCGGCTGAACACGTGTTCCATTTTGACATCAAATATAGAGATCGCAGACTTGTCGAGTTCCAAATCAATGATCTCGCCGATGACCTCATCGATAGCAAGGGACTTGACTTCATCTTCAAGCTTTCTTTCCGCAACATGCTTGATTCGTTCCCTTAATTCCGGGATGGATAATTCATGCCGATCCAAACGGATTGTCTGAATACTGACGCCAAATTTTTCAGCCAGTTCTTCATCGGTAATAAACGGTGTTTCAGCGATTGTTTCCTTCAATAAGCGTTGCCGTTCTTGTTTATTTGGTCTCATTTATCCTGCACCATCCGAACGAATTTAAGACTAGGTACTAACACTAGTATATAATTGCAAACCATTGTTTGCAACATTCATTTTCTTTGCCTAGTCTAATTTTTCGCCGTTCAGGACCCCTGTTGCCGCTAAATAATCCCGAAGGAGGGCAAACTCTGGATCGTTCCAAAAGGCTGATGATTGGACAAGCTTTGCCGCATCAGCTCTTGCTGTTTCCAAAGCGCGATAATCGTGCACCATGTCAGCGAGCTTAAACTCCGGCAAGCCGCTTTGTTTTTTGCCAAAAAAATCCCCCGGTCCTCTTAATTCAAGGTCCTTTTCCGCCAAACGGAAGCCATTATTTGTTTCTGTCATAATTCTCATTCGTTCTTTTCCCGTTTCTGATTTCGGGTCTGCAAGCAAAATACAATAGGACTGCGCTTCTCCACGTCCGACACGCCCCCTAAGCTGGTGGAGCTGTGCAAGTCCAAATCTTTCCGCATCGTAGATCAACATGACAGTGGCATTCGGCACATTGACGCCGACTTCGACAACGGTTGTTGAAACAAGAATTTGCACTTTGTTTTCGCTGAATTCCCGCATAACACGTTCTTTTTCATCTTGTTGCAATCGTCCGTGAAGAAGGCCGATTTTAATCCGCCCTTGGTAGTAATGCGTTAGCTGGCTATGAACATCAAGTGCGTTCTCAACATCGAGCTTTTCGGATTCCTCAATTAATGGACAAATAACATATGCTTGATGTCCTTTGCCGATTTCTTTTTCAATAAAAGCTAGAATCCTGTCAAGCATATGTGGGCGGACCCAATAAGTCTCCACTTTTTTTCTACCGGCTGGCATTTCATCAATCACAGATACATCCATTTCTCCAAAAGCCGTGATCGCCAGCGTTCGCGGGATTGGGGTGGCTGTCATAAATAAGACATCTGGATATTCACCTTTTTCCCGCAGCACTCGCCGCTGTTCAACACCAAAACGATGCTGCTCGTCCGTAATAACGAGCCCAAGTCTTCGGAAATTCACATCTTCTTGGATGAGCGAATGGGTTCCTAAAACGAGGTCAATGTCACCAGATTCAAGCCGGGTTAAAAGCTCTTTTCTTTTTTTTCCTTTAATGGAGCTTGTCAACAATCCCACCCGCACAGGTGTATCAGCAAAAAGTTTTGTCAAGGTCTTGGCATGCTGCTCGGCCAAAATCTCTGTCGGAACCATCAAGGCTGCTTGATAACCGCTCAAAACGGCGGCATACATGGCGACTGCTGCCACTATCGTTTTACCGGAGCCAACGTCTCCTTGAAGAAGCCGGTTCATTCTATAGGAAGAGGACATGTCTGTTAATATTTCCGATAAAGCTTTCTTTTGGGCATTTGTTAACGGAAAAGGCAGACCGTGGATGAACTTTTGCAGTTTTGTTTGATCAAAAGTGTGTGCAATGCCTTTGGCAGCTTGTCTGCGAATTTTTCTTAAGCCTTGCATTTTCAATTGAAACAAAAGAAACTCTTCGTACACTAGCCTTCTCCTAGCTTGTTTCACTGCTTCTGCATTGTGCGGTTGATGCATTCCCTTTATGGCTGCTTCTTTTGAAACCAATTTATATCGGGATCTGATGGCTTCAGGCAAATTTTCCGGAATAAACCTTGCATAGGATTGAATGGCTCTTCGAATAATCCGCTTTAACTCTGAAACAGTCATTTTCCCCCGAACGGAATAGACAGGCTCAACTTCTTGATTTTCACCGATTAAACCCATTTGCAAATGTTGAATATTTATCGTTTGCCGGTTTCGATCCCACGTGCCGGAAACGGTCACCTCTTGGTTAATGGCAAGCCGGTTTTTGAAATAAGGCCTGTTAAAGCAGACTGCTGTTACTAAATAGCGGCCGACAAGTAGACGGAAAGAAAGCCGGGAGCGTTTTTTTCCATAATAGGTTACGATCGGCTCACTATGGACTTTTCCTGCGATGGTAACTTTGTCTTTATGTTTCACTTCTGCTAAATCTTTTAAGCGATAATCTTCATATCGATAAGGAAAATAGCAAAGTAAATCATAAATGGTATAAATCCCTAATTCATTGAGCATGCGCTCCGTTTCTTCGCCAACTCCTTTGATCACCGAAACCGGCTGAGACAATTCGTTCCTTTTCATTTTCCGAAGCTTCCTTTCAACCAAAACATTCTTTTAAGAATGGCAAAAACATTCGGTAATAGTTTAGCAAAAAATACCGTAGCCGCGTAGCAATAAAAAAGAGGAGCGTAAGAAACGTCCTCTTTTCTACTCTACTGAGAAAATGTAAGAATACAATGGTTGATTGCCTTTATGTGTTTCAATTTCAACATGTCCAAATGAATTTTCAATATACTCAACAAGTTCGTTCACCTCATCGTCCGGCACATCTTCTCCTTGAAGGATGGTGACAATTTCATCATCTTCCCCAATCATTTTTGCAAGCAGCTTTTTAGCGGCTTCAAGTGCTCTTTTATCTTTTGCCACAATCGTTTTGTCAAAAATGCCCATAAAATCGCCTTTTTCAAGCGTTATTCCGTCAATGTTCGTTTCCCTAACAGCATAGGTCACTTGACCTGTTTTGACACGTTTTGCCGCCTCTTCCATCAACCTTTTATTTTCATCCAATTCTCCTGATGGTTGAAAGGCCATCAATGCAGATAACCCTTGTGGAACACTTTTTGTCGGGATAACGACGACATTTTTCGCCGCAACTTGAGCCGCTTGGTTTGCTGTCATTATGATATTGGAGTTATTCGGCAAGATGATAATATGCTCAGCATGCAATTGATCAATCGCTTGGATAAAATCTTCCGTGCTCGGGTTCATCGTCTGACCGCCTTCAATGATGATCTGTGCACCGAGGGAAGCGAAAAGATCTTTCATTCCTGAGCCCATTGCCACCGCAATGATTCCATATGGTTCCTTCTGTTGTTTTTCACCAATGAGCGAATTTTTTGTTTCATTGTTGACGATTTGTTGATGCTGCTGTCTCATGTTTTCAATTTTCATGTTGATTAAGCTTCCGTACCTCTGTCCGTAAGTCAGCACCTCACCAGGCTGTTCAGAATGTATATGTACTTTAGCGAGTTCATCGTCTGCAATGACTAAGAGTGAATCACCATATCGCGATAAATCTTCCCGGAATTTTTTTTCCGAAAACGGCTCTTTCCCTTTTTCAAACCGAACCATAAATTCTGTACAATAGCCGAATTTAATATCATCGGTGCTCATATGGCTCTGAGCGCTTTTATGATGTTCGGCACTGATCAAATCTTCCATCGATGGCTGTTGAGGAGAATCAGATACCTTCTCGCCTTTTAACTCGGCTAAAAAGCCTTCATAGATGAAAACAAGGCCTTGTCCACCGCTGTCGACCACCCCCACTTCTTTTAAAACAGGAAGGAGCTCAGGTGTCCTGTTTAACGATGCTTTTGCTTCTTTTACAACCTCTTCCATAATTTCTTTAATATCATCTGTTGTTTTCGCTGCGGAAACTCCCTTTTTAGCTGCATCTTTTGCAACTGTTAAAATCGTCCCTTCCACAGGTTTCATTACCGCTTTATAGGCAGTTTCAACACCTGTTTTTAAGGCATCGGCAAATTCTTGGGCATTGATGGTTTCTTTTCCTTCAACCGCTTTGGCGAATCCACGGAAAAGCTGAGATAAAATTACGCCCGAATTTCCGCGCGCTCCCATTAACAATCCTTTAGCCAGTGCTCCTGCCACCAATCCGATATTGCTCGATACATGCTTTTGGACTTCTTTTGCACCTGAGACAATGGATAAATTCATATTTGTTCCTGTATCCCCGTCGGGAACTGGAAAAACGTTCAGCGCATCCACAACATTTGCATGATTCGACAGGTTGTTCGCACCTTGTATTACCATTTCTGCAAAACGCTTTCCATCAAGCATTGTAATGACCACTAATGTTTCCCCCCTTAACTATGGATTCGCAACTCGCACTCCTTGTACATATATGTTGATGGAATCAACTGACAATCCTAAAATTTGATTGAGCGAATATTTCACTTTTGTTTGCACATTGTGGGCAACTTCAGAAATTTTTGTTCCATAACTGACAATAATATACATGTCAATATGGATCGAATCTTGTTCTTGGCGAACAACAACACCGCGGCTGAAGTTTTCTCGCCGCAAAATTTCTGAAAGCCCATCTTTAATTTGATGTTTGGAAGCCATTCCGACAATTCCATAACAATCAACAGCCGCACCACCAGCTACTTGCGCCACGACATCGTTGGATATATCAATTTGGCCGTATTTCGTTTTCAATTCGATGGACATGGACAGTTCCTCCTTTAAATACGTTCGTTATGGACATTTTACTATAACATGTTGCTGATTGAAAGAAGTCCCCGGCTCCCTTCACTATAAGAGCATGAAAACTGCATGGTGTCAAGTGCAAATTCTTGAAGGTGATAGAAAATCTATTGTCATACTAACCGGTCTTATGGTACATTATTATAGTATGTTTATATTGATTGCTCATTCCTTTGTAGTGAGGAGGTTTTACAATGGCTAAATGCGCTATTACCGGTAAAAAAACAAGCTTTGGCAATTCACGCTCTCACGCAATGAATGCGTCAAAACGCAAATGGGGAGCTAACTTGCAAAAAGTGAGAATTTTAGTGAACGGAAAGCCAAAACGTGTGTATGTTTCTGCACGTGCTCTTAAATCTGGAAAAGTTGAACGTGTATAACAAAAAAGCACCAACAACGGTGCTTTTTTAGTCTTTCTTGAATGAACCGAGCATTGCCCGAATAATGCCGCCTAAAAACTTTGGAAGCTTAATGGTATAAAATCTCATACATATTGCCCTCCCCATCAAAATTCATCTATACACAGCATATTCATCCTTGTTTTTTTAGATACTATCCCCATATCAAAAAATTCATCCTATTGTTACAAATATTTTTATGCTTGATAGAAGAAAAATAGTACCCGGCCCGCGATTGCTTTCAAAAAGAATGAGGCTGCCTTAAAAGTCTGTTTTGGTATCATATTTTTCCAAATCAAAGACCCAAGAACGTTGATTGATATATCAGCATTCTTGGGTCTTTTCGGACAGTCCGGGCTATCCTCTGATTGCTTTGATCGCTTTTTTTCGATCTTTTTCATTATAGATGGCGGATCCGGCTACTAAGACGTTCGCTCCTGCCTCCTTGCAAAGCGTTGCCGTCTCAGGATTGATCCCTCCGTCCACTTCAATTTCCACCTGCAGATCTTTCTCTTTCACCATATCGGCGACCTGCTTGATTTTGTTCAATACCGCCGGGATAAAAGATTGTCCGCCAAATCCCGGGTTGACCGTCATCAACAACACAAGGTCGACATTTTCAATCACATGTTCGATCATCGCAACAGGCGTATGAGGATTTAAGACAACCCCCGCTTTCACCCCTTGATCTTTAATAAGATGGATTGTCCTGTGCAAATGCGGACAAGACTCGACATGGACGGACAAAATATCAGCCCCCGCTTTGGCGAATGTCGGAATATATAAATCGGGCTGCTCAATCATTAAATGCACATCAAGCGGAAGCTTCGTAATAGGCCGGATTGATTCAACAACAAGAGGGCCAATCGTAATGTTCGGCACAAAATGCCCGTCCATTACATCGACATGAAGGTAGTCAGCCCCGCCTTCTTCCACATCGGCAATTTCATCAGCCAATCGCGAAAAATCAGCGGACAAAATGGAAGGTGCTATTTTAATCATGTTTAATACCTCGTCTTTCTCTCTTTTATTTCTTCAAGAAAGTGAAGATAATGCTCATAACGGTATGGCCTGATTTCACCATCATCAACCGCCAATTTGACAGCGCATTTTGGTTCCTTTTGATGCAAACATCCTCGAAATTTGCAATTTGCGCTTATCGCTTTGATTTCCGGGAAGCAATCAGACAATTCATCCGCTTGCAAATCTGCTAATTCGAGCGAACTGAATCCCGGTGTATCCGCAACAAGGCCATCGCCGATAAAAAGCAGCTCGACATGCCGGGTTGTATGCTTCCCTCTTCCTAAATGATCGGAAATAGCGCCTGTCTTTAGTTTCAAGTTTTCGTCAAGACAATTCAGAAGCGAAGATTTCCCCACCCCTGATTGGCCGGCGATGACAGAAATTTTCCCTTTGAGTAAAGGAATAATGGCTCTTATTGTTTCCGGTTGTTTAGTCGTCATTAAATAGACTGGATATCCGATATTTTTATAGTCATTGGCAAAAGAATCAATTTCGTTTTTTAACGTTTCACTGTTTACAAGATCCATTTTTGTGATACAAATGACCGGCTGAATTCCATTTGATTCCATAAGCACTAAAAAGCGATCCAAAAGTTTTGTGCTGATATCAGGCTGAACAGCTGAAAAAACCAATATTCCTTGATCAACGTTGGCGATCGGAGGGCGGATCAGTTCATTATGCCGCTCTAAGATTTCAAGTATATAGCCTTCTTTTTCATTTTCCGCCTGAAACACAACATGATCGCCAACAAGAGGGGAAATTTTTTGTTTTCGAAAAACTCCCCTTCCTCTGCATTGATAAAGTTTGTGATCGGCATACACATAATAAAAACCGCTTAATGCTTTTACAATTTTGCCTTTTGGCATACATGACCTCCTTTTATGGATCAATCTTCTGGATATGAAACCGTTTCTGTTTTCAATAGTTGGTTATTCAAAAACACCTGATAATAAGCGGATTGGTCCGGCTTGATCTCAAGTTCAATTTTTCTAGTCGTCGGCGCTGATATTTTAAAGGTCTCAAACGGTTTATCTATGGAATGGTTAGCATCGTTAATATAAATGCTCGCCTCTGCTTCTTCTCCATAAACGGCCGGATCAAAAGGAATGTCCACTTCCTTGACAACCGTTTTGTTCGGTTTTTCTTCAGGCCCCAGTGAAAACACAACTTCTATTTTCTCCCCAGGAAGCACTTCTTCCCCAGCTTTTGGAGATTGAGAGATGACTTGGCCTTCAGGAACTGTATCTGAATGTTCCTGCTTTGTTGTTAAGGATAAATTTTGTTCATTCACGTAGGCTTTGACGGCTTCTTCACTATATCCCGTTAGATCGGCAAGGGAAATTTTTCTTGGCCCTTTGCTTACTGTCAACGTAATTTCATCTTCATCAGGCACCAGCTCCGCACCTTCTTCTGGTGATTGATCGATGATCGTACCTTCTTCTTCATCACTGTATTCTTCCAACACCGTAATGTTGGTAAATCCTTTTGTTTCCAGCAGGTTTCGAACGCGTTCGATATCTTGGCCGATGTAATTATCAAGCGTCTCCTTCTCTTTTCCTAAGCTTTCATAAATGGTAACGGCGGAACCTTCCTTCACTATGCTTCCTGCTTCCGGTTCAGTGCGGATGACATATCCTTCTTCGACTTCATCGTTTTCAAGCAAAATCGGGTCATTGACTTTCAAACCTTCTTCCAACAGCAGTTGGACAGCTTCTTCATATTTTTTGCCTGAAACATCCGGAATTTCGATATCTTTCGGCAGAAAGAATTTCGGCAAAACAAACAACGCCGACATGATCGCAACGATGAAAACAACGGCAGCAATCAATAAAATTTTCCACCATTTGCGTTTTTTTCGTTTAGGCTTGTTTTCTTTTTCGTCTTGAACTTGATGATTGTCTTGGCCATGCGGTCGATCATTCGGGTGATGAATGATCGTTTCATCGCTCGCATCCTTTATGTCATCAAACAGGATCGGGTGAGTGATCGTTTTTTCTTCATCGTTTGGAATGGTAAATTTTTGTTCATTTAAGCGATCCGCATCGAAGGCCGTCCTGATATCCTCCGCCATTTCTTCTGCGGAAGAATAGCGATGCATCGGGTCTTTGGCCATCGCTTTAAGAATAATATTTTCGACGCTTTGCGGGATGTCGGGATTCCACCTTTTCGCTGACGGCGCTTCAGCCTGCAAGTGCTTCAAAGCAATGGAAACAGCGGATTCCCCGTCGAAAGGAAGCCTGCCTGTCAACATTTCGTATAATACAATACCGAGAGAATAAATATCAGACTTTTTCGTAGCTATTTGTCCTCTCGCCTGCTCCGGCGATAAATAATGGACAGAACCCAAAACGGAATTCGTATGTGTGATCGTTGTCGATGTCAGCGCCATCGCGATGCCGAAATCGGTCACTTTAATGTTTCCGACATTATCAATTAATATATTATGCGGTTTTATATCACGGTGAACAATCTGATTATCATGGGCGTGGGCAATCGCCGAAACAATCTGTTCCATAATTTTTAATGCTTCTCTTGGGTCTAACGGCGCGTTTTGTTGTATGTATTGCTTTAATGTTTGTCCTTTTACATACTCCATGACGATATAGTAAATATCGTCCTCTTCCCCAACATCATAAATACTGACTATATTAGGATGATCAAGGCTGGTCGCCGATTGGGCTTCCCTTCTGAATCTGCGAATGAATTCATCATTGTTGGCAAAATCTAATCTTAAAATCTTGATGGCAACATCTCTTTCTAATATGATGTCCCTTGCTAAGTAGACGTTTGCCATTCCTCCTCCGCCAATTACTTCAAGAATTTTATACCTTCCGCTAATCCTTTTGCCAATCAGCATGTTTGATCCCTCTCTTTAACATTTACATGGTGGCAAAGGATTAAGGAAATGTTGTCATCACCGCCGTTTTCATTGGCAAGGCGAATCAACTGTTCTGCTTTTTCTTGAAGTGATTGCTTGGAGGTTAAAACCGCTGCCATTTGGTCATCTTGCACTTTATTAGAAAGACCATCAGAACAAAGGAGCAAATAATCGTTTTCTTCCAAATCAATCGTTTTCATGTCAGGATAAACTGACTGCTCTGTTCCAAGAGCTTTCAATAAAATATTTTTTCGCGGATGTTCTTTCGCATCTTCTTTCGATATTTGCCCTGATTTAACCAGCTCGTTCACCAATGAGTGATCATCTGTTATTTGAGTGAAGCCAGCACTATTCAACAAATAACACCTGCTGTCACCAATATGGGCAACGGTTGCGAAGTTTTCCGTACAGATGGCTGCCACAATTGTCGTTCCCATTCCTTTGCAATCAATATGTTCAGTGGCATACGTTAAAAGGATGTTATTCACCTTCTGGATATTTTCCAGCAGCCAGTTTTCAGCCTGTTCTGGAGTATTAACCCGCTCCGATCGCTTCCAGCCTTGTTCAAAATATTCAATCGTCATTTTGCTGGCAACATCGCCTGCCTGATGACCGCCCATCCCATCGGCAACGACAGCTAGCAGCTGGCCGTGTTCATTTGAAAACACACCAACAGCATCCTCATTATGGGTTCTCACTTTCCCTTTATCCGTAATAACCGCCGTTTTCATTGGTTCACCTCGTCTCCATTTTCCGCTCTTTCGCCCTTAATTGTCCGCATGCCGCATCGATATCATGTCCGTGTTCTCTGCGAATCGTCACAAGGATTCCCTGCTGTTTCAGCGTCCGTTCAAACCTGAAAATTTGATTTCTGCTCGTGCGAACATAGTTTCTCTCCGGCACATAGTTGACGGGAATTAAGTTGACATGGCATTTTAATCCTTTTATGAGATTTGCCAGCTCAAGCGCATGCTCCACTTGGTCATTTACACCGCCGAAAAGGCCATATTCGAAAGAAACGCGCCGGCCGGTTTTCTCGATATAGTATTTCACTGCTTCCATCAAATCGGGGAGCTTATATGCTTTGTTAATAGGCATGAGTTTTGTCCGCAGCTCCGTATTGGGCGCATGTAATGAAATAGCAAAATTGATCTGCAAATTTTCATCAGCGAACTGATAAATTTTCGGAATGATGCCGCTTGTGGAAACCGTTATGTGGCGGGCGCCAATATTTAATCCTTTTTCGTCATTGATGATTTTCAAAAATGAAAGCATTGCGTCATAATTGTCAAACGGCTCTCCGATTCCCATAATGACAACATGGCTTACTCTTTCCCCTAATTCATCCAACATTTGCTGTACTTTGACGACTTGGGCAACAATTTCTCCCGTCTGCAAATTTCTTTTTAAACCACCCAGTGTGGAAGCGCAAAACGTACAACCGATTCTGCATCCTACTTGTGTTGTCACGCAGACAGAATTCCCGTAGTTGTGCCTCATGAGCACCGTTTCAATTGTGTATCCGTCATAAAGTTCAAAAAGAAATTTCATTGTCCCGTCTTTGGAAGTTTGATTTGCAACCGTTTTGAAAGTGGTCAGTTCAAAATGCTTCTTCAATTTCTCCCGCAATTCTTTGGAAAGATTAGTCATTTCATCAAAAGAAGAAACCCGCTTCTGGTAAAGCCAGTCAAAAATTTGTGCAGCCCGAAAGCTTTTTTCGTTCTGCTCTTTCAGCCATTCTTTCAAATCAGCGAATTCCAATGAATAGATGGATGTTGCCGTTTTTTCTTGTTCTTTCCTTAATTTGCTTCTAACTTTTCGTTGTTCCATCAGCTTCCTACCTTCTTTCTTAATGCCGCAATAAAAAAGCCGTCCGTTTCAAAATAATGGGGCAACATTTGCAGCTTTCCGCCTTCAATGTACTGTTTGACTTGCACCGGCATTCGTTCTGACATTGTATCATCCAATTCAAAATCCTCATGATCTTGCAAAAACGACTTGATGACCCCATCATTTTCCTCCCGGTCGATAGTGCAAGTACTATAAACAAGAATGCCGTTTGGCTTCAGCAAATGCGAAGCTGCTCTTAAAATCTCTTTTTGGACGGAAATAAGGGAAAAAATCCCCTCTTTCGTCTTCGTATACTTGATTTCCGGTTTTTTTCGGATGACGCCGAATCCGCTGCAAGGTGCATCTACTAATATTTTATCAAAAGTAGACGGCGGAAAATGTTCGGCAACAAATCGGCTGTCGAGCACTCTCGCTTCCACATTTGCAAGCCCCAAACGATGCGCCTGTTTTTCAATCAATTGAATTTTATGTTCATGCAAGTCAAGGGAAACGACTTTTCCGGTATTATTCAGGATTTCACCGATATGCGTGGACTTTCCTCCGGGTGCTGCACATGCATCCAAAACATGATCTCCTTCTTTAACGTTTAATGCTTTGGCCACAAGCATGGAACTTTCATCTTGAATAGTGATCCACCCGTTTTTGTAAGCTTTTGATTTGGCTAAATTGCCTTTGACCGCATAAATGGCCTCATCGACAAGCTTGCCTTTCTTCGCATCAATCCCTTCCTCATCAAGCGCCTGCAAAACTTGAGGAACATCTGCTTTCAGGCGGTTGACTCTGGCGGTTTGCCGCGCCGGCGAAAGCTGCGCCATTAATATTTTTTCCGTTTCTCCCAACCCGTATTGCTTGGAAAGACGCTCCACAAGCCATTTTGGTGTGCTTGTTTTGATGGAAATGCGCTCCAGCGGATCGTTTATGACATCCATGGGCGGAAGTCCTTTTCGCTGAACATTGCGCAAAACACCATTGACGAACGAGGCAATGCCCGGATGCCCCCTTTTTTTGGCAATTTCGACCGCCTCATAAAGAACCGCCCTGTCGGGAATGCGGTCTAAATAAACCATCTGATAAAGGGAAATTCTTAATAGCAGAATTACCCAATCGCTCAATTTTGCGGTTGTTTTCAGAAAATGCGATAAATAATAATCAAGTGTCATCTTCCGTTGAATCGTGCCATAAACAAGCTCTGTCAATAGTCCAATGTCTTTTGGGGAAAGATCATGTTTTTCGATATATGCCTTTAACTGTAAATGACTGTACGCTTGTTTTTTTTCAATCGCAAGCAAAAGATCAAGCGCCGCTTCTCGAACATTTCTTTTTTTCATTCAAATTTCATCCCTGTTTTTATTTGTGTTCCTCTTAAAAATTGTTCACCGCTCATTTTTTTCTTGCCTGAAGGCTGAAGTTCTGTAATTTTAATGGCCGTCTCATTGCCCGTTGCCACGACAAGCCCGTCATGTTCAACGGAAAGGATCGTTCCGGGTTTTTCGTGTTTTGGAGACGGAACTTTTTCCCCCCACCAAATTTTCATCGTCTTTCCGTTTAAAACGGAATACGCAACAGGCCAAGGATTTAAGCCGCGAATATGATTGTAAACATCCTCACCTGTTTTCGTCCAATCGATTTTTTCTTGCTCCCTCTTAATGTTCCACGCAAAGGTCGCTTTTTCTTCTTCTTGCGGTATCGGAGCAATCTTGTTTTCCAAAAGCAGCGGCAAAGTTTCCGCAAGCAGCTTGGCACCTGCTTCACTCAGTTTATCATGCAATGTACCCACCGTGTCCCGCTCATCAATCGGAACTTCAACTTGGGTTAAAATGTCCCCGGCATCCAATTTTTCCGCCATATACATAATGGTTACGCCTGTTTTCTTTTTCCCTTCTAATATGGCGTAATGAATCGGCGCGCCTCCACGTAATTCAGGGAGAAGTGAAGCATGGACATTCACGCAGCCAAATTTCGGTGCCTGTAATATTTCTTTAGGCAAAATTTGTCCAAAAGCTGCCGTTACGATCAAGTCCGGATTCATTTTTAAAACCTTTTCCATTTCCTCTTTTTGACGGATTCTTTCCGGTTGAAGCACTGGAATGCCGCTGGCTTCGGCCGCAACTTTAACAGGCGGGGGAGTCAATTGTTTTTTTCTTCCTTTCGGACGATCCGGCTGTGTGACAACCGCACAAATTTCATAGCCGTCTTCGATCAATCGATTCAGGATGGGAACCGCAAAATCAGGCGTTCCCATAAATACTATTTTCGCCATAGCCATCACCCTTCTATTGTTTCCAACTCATCTTCGTCAAATAACTCCGCTGCTTTTGTTGTGAATAAAACACCATTTAAGTGATCCATTTCGTGCTGGATGACCCTTGCTAAAAAACCGGAAGCTTCGAGTATAAACGCTTTTCCCATTCGGTCTTGAGCTTTTATTTTTATGAAGGAAGCTCTTTTGACCTCTCCATAGATCCCCGGAATGCTTAAACATCCTTCTATGCCGTTTTCGTTGCCGCGCTTTTCAATCAACACGGGATTGATCAATTCGATTTTTCCGTTTTCATCGCCGGCATCGATGACGGCAATTTGCTCTAATATGCCGACTTGCGGAGCGGCAAGGCCGACACCGTCCGCCTCGACCATTGTGTCATACATATCATCCAGCAATAACCAAAGGCGTTCATCAAAGTCAGCCACTTTTTTGCACTTTTTTTCAAGAAGTTTATTTGGATACGTAACAATTTGCAAAATAGCCAAGTTCAAATCCTCCGTGTTTACATAAGTGAATGCGGATTTACATCAATCGTTATTTTTAACTGGGATTGGGAATCTTGCCCATAAACAGTAAAGATCTTTTTTAGCGTTTCATACAAGTTTTTTTCCCGTTTGTATTTTATCATGCATTGATAGCGATATCTATCATTCACCCGAGAAATTGGGGAACTGACCGGGCCTAATATTTGGGCGGCGTTCGACAAATGCTTTCGCAAAAATTGCCCGATTTTTTCCGTTACTTCCACGGTTTTTAATACATCTGGATGCGAAACAGTTATCAAAACAAGAAAATAATAAGGAGGATAAGCAAACGATTTTCTCGCCAACATTTCCTTGCGGTAAAATGCTTCATAATCATGCTTGCTGGCCAATTGAATGCTGTAATGCTCAGGCGTGTACGTTTGAATGACCACTTCCCCGGGAAGTTCATGACGGCCTGCCCTTCCGCTCACTTGGGTCAGCAATTGAAACGTTTTTTCACTTGCTCGAAAGTCAGGGAGATGAAGCATCGTGTCGGCCGAAAGAACACCAACTAAAGTGACGTTCGGAAAATCGAGGCCTTTCGCGATCATTTGCGTGCCCAATAAAATGTCCGCTTGATGATCGCCGAACTGACGAAGCAATTTTTCATGCATTCCCTTTCGACTCGTCGTATCGACGTCCATGCGAATAACCCGAGCCTCTGGAAGGAGCTTGGATAGTTCTTCCTCGATTCGTTGTGTTCCGGTGCCAAAGAAACGAATATGTTCGCTTCCGCAATCAGGGCAGCGGAAAGGCATAGCCGTTTCAAAATCGCAATAATGACATTTCATTTTTTCGCCATGGCGATGGTATGTGAGCGATATATCGCAATGAGGGCATTGCAAAACATATCCGCAATTCCGGCACATGACAAAGGAAGAATAGCCGCGTTTGTTTAACAACAGAACGGATTGCTCCTTTTTTTCCAAACGATCTTTCAACAAGTCAAACAGCCGCTCGGAAAACATCGTCCTGTTTCCTTTTCTCATTTCTTCCCGCATATCAACAACATGGACTTGCGGCAGCGGCCGCTTGTTTACCCGTTCTTTTAAGGTTAGCAGCGTGTATACGCCTTTTTGCGCTCTTGCATAGGACTCCAGCGTCGGCGTCGCGCTCCCTAGCACGACTGGACAGTTGTGGTAGTTCCCTCTGTAGATGGCGACATCCCGTGCATGATACCTCGGGGTGTCTTCTTGTTTATAGCTTGCTTCATGTTCTTCATCAATGATAATGATGCCGATGTTTTGGAACGGGGCAAAAACGGCTGATCGAGCCCCTACGACCAGCTTAGCTTCACCGCGGTATATTTTTCGCCATTCATCAAATTTTTCGCCTCTGGACAATCCGCTATGCAAAACGGCTACTTGGCTGCCGAACCTGCTTTTAAATCTGTGCACCATTTGCGGCGTTAAAGAAATTTCCGGAACAAGGACAATCGCTTCTTTTCCTTCTTTTAAAACTTCATCGATCGCCTGCAAATAAATTTCCGTTTTTCCGCTTCCTGTAACGCCGAACATTAAAAAAACTTCATGTTCGCTTTTGTTTATTTTTTGCAAAATCGGCTTTAACACCCGCTCCTGCTCAGCTGTCAGCAGGAGAGGCTCCGTTTTTTTGAATGATTGATCCTTTAGCGGATCCCGATATATTTCCAACACTTCTTCTACTAAAATATTTTTGTTCACCAGCGCTTTTACCGTGGTATGTGTACAGTTTACAATTTTTGTCAATTCTTGCAATAAGATCGGTTTTGGATGAGCAATAAAATATTGCAATAGTTCTAGCTGCTTCCGCGCATTTTTGGGAAGCTCGTCTTTTTGCCGCTGCATTTCTTCAATCGCTAAATTGGGCTTAATATATTTTGTCGTCAGCTTTTTTTCTTTTTGCTCAACTCGATAATCGACCTCCAAGTTGCCTTTTTCGATTTCCTTTTGAATCAATGAGAGACTGTTTTCATCCAGTTCATTCCAAGAAAGGGTTCCTTTTTTTTCTAACCTTTGGCGAATTAGCGGAGGAAGTTGGAATAAATCAGCGCCAGCGACAGCTTTCACTTCTTTTGTGTACTTTGCTTTCATGGCCGCAGGGAGCATTGCTTGATAAGCCGCAATTTTGTAGCAAAGCGTCGTTTCGCTCAACCAATCTCCCAACTGCAAAAGCTCTTTGTTTAAAACAGGAACAGGATCCAATAGCGATTGAATTGGCTTCACGGTATCAATCGATGTTTCGTTCTTCAGTTCCACGACAAATCCGGATAGTTTGCGGAAGCCAAACGGAACAATGACCCTCATTCCGGGCTGAATGATGTTTTTCCATTTATCAGGCACTATATAATCAAACGGCTTGTCCGTTCCTTGCGCAGGGACATCGACCACAACACTAGCATATTGCATAATTTACTCACCCTTCATGGTCTTTTCAATTTCCGTTAAAATGACATCCGCCACTTCTTTTTTGGACATAAGCGGATATGAAGCCTTTTCGCCGTTTCTTTTATAGATGGTGACAATATTTGTATCCGTTTGAAACCCGGCTCCCTCTTCACTGACATTATTGGCAACGATAAAATCCAAGTTTTTTTCCGAAAGCTTTTTCATTGCATATTGTTCAACATTGTTTGTTTCAGCTGCAAATCCAATCAGCAATTTGTCCCCTTTCCGTCCTCCAAGTGTTTTTAAAATATCGACCGTTCGTTCCATTTCGATCGTCATTGAATCTCCAGTTTTTTTCAGTTTTTGGTCATACGTTTTTTTCGGTTTATAATCGCTGACCGCAGCAGCTTTAATCACAATATCCGCCTCATCAAAATATTGAAAAACGGCTTGGTACATGTCCTCAGAACTTTCAACAGGCACGAATGTCACATCTTTTGGCGGTGTAAGTGCCGTCGGGCCGGAAATTAAAATGACGCGAGCGCCTCGCAAAACAGCCTGCTCGGCAATGGCAAAGCCCATTTTTCCCGATGAATGGTTGGAAAAAAAGCGGACGGGGTCTACCTTTTCCCGCGTTGGCCCAGCGGTGATAAGGATCGTTTTATTTTTGAAAACATGTGGCGGTTGTTCGTTAAAATATTTCTTTAGCAATTCAATGATAGTTTCCGGTTCCTCCAGCCGGCCTTTTCCGACATATCCGCAGGCTAGGCGCCCTTCCTGCGGTTCGATAAAACGATAACCGTCTCTGTATAAGATTTCAATGTTTCGTTTGACTGCCGGATGCTCATACATGTGAACATTCATCGCCGGAGCAATCCAAACCGGCGCCGTTGTGGCAAGCAATGTTGTTGTAACCATATCATCCGCAATGCCTGAGGCTAGCTTGCCGATCATATTGGCTGTGGCCGGGGCAACTAAAACCAAGTCAGCCCAATCAGCTAAATCAATATGGGCGATCACTTCCGCATTTTTTTCATCAAACGTGTCGAAATACACTTCATTTCGGGAAAGCACTTGAAATGTCAGCGGAGTGACAAATTGCCGGGCAGATTCGGTCATTATCACCTTTACATCAAACCCGGCCTGCACCAACTTGCTTGTCAAAGCAGCGGCTTTATATCCAGCAATTCCTCCTGTTACACAGAGCAAAATGTTTTTCTTAAATGCCATTTGTATTCCCCCTGTCATTGAAAAAAATAACAACCTATGGACTAGGTTGTTAAAAAGGCAGGCAACTATTTTTCGCTTATTTCATAGGTTAGAAGCCCAGCATCGATTTCTTCCAATGATTTTCCAACATATTTGATTGATTTCGGTTTTTCTATTTGTTGATCATTGTTTTGCTGCATTTGCCGCGCTCGTTTAGCTGCAACCGTCACTAATGTATATTTTGAATTAATCCGCTCTAACAAAGAATCAATCGATGGATAAAGCATCATTCATCAACCTCCAATAACTGTTTATACAATTTGGCGACACGTTCTCTTTTGCAATGTTCCGCTGTAACAATTGCTTTGATGCGTTCACATGCCAGTTCTACCTTATCATTCACTACGACATAATCGTAGGCATCCATCATATCAATTTCTTTTCGAGCCACCTTCATCCGGTCATTAATTAAGTTGTCTGATTCCGTGCCTCTTCCAGTAATGCGGTTTTTCAGCTCTTCAAGACTCGGCGGTATTAGAAAGATAAACAATCCGTCAGGAAAAGATTTTTTTACTTGAAGAGCCCCTTGCACCTCTATTTCAAGGAAAACATCTTTTCCTTCTTCAAGTGTTTTTTCCACATATTCGACAGGTGTTCCATAGTAATTGCCGACATATTCCGCCCATTCAAGCAGTTTATTTTCTTTAATCATTTGTTCGAATTGCTCGCGCGTTTTAAAGAAATAGTCAATTCCATCTTTTTCGCCTTCCCGAGGTTTTCTCGTCGTAACGGAGATGGAGTACTGGAAATCGACATCTTTTTGCGAAAACAGCGCCTTTCTGACAGTTCCCTTTCCTACTCCGGAAGGGCCTGATAATACAATTAACAAGCCTCTATTCTTTCTTTGCATCAAAATACCCTACCCTTCCTCTGACAGCTCATCCTTATTCGACAATCTTTGCGCCACTGTTTCGGGCTGGACGGCTGATAAAATGACATGATCAGAATCCATGATGACAACAGCTCTCGTTCTTCTTCCATATGTCGCATCAATCAGCATTCCCCTGTCTCTTGCATCTTGAATCATCCGCTTAATCGGAGCTGATTCGGGGCTTACGATCGAGATAATCCGGTTTGCAGAGACGATATTACCAAAGCCGATGTTGATCAATTTAATCCCCATTATGCGTCCCCCTTAAAAAAGGCCTCTTATTCAATATTTTGAACTTGTTCTTTTAATTTTTCAATAATGCTTTTTAATTCGACTACAAATTTTGCTATCGATGAGTCATTGCCTTTGGCGCCGATTGTATTCGCTTCACGGTTCATTTCCTGAACGATAAAATCCAGCTTCCGGCCAGTCGGCTCTGATTTCTTCATCGTCTCTTTAAATTGAATGACATGGCTTTCCAATCTCGTCAATTCTTCCGTAATGTCGGATTTATCTGCAAGCAAAGCGGCTTCCATCAATATTCTATTTTCATCAATATTACCCTGAAGGAATTCCGCTATACGCTTTTTTAGCTTTTCTTTATACAAATTTGATACTAGATGCGCCCTGGATTTTATTTGCTTTATTAATTGCTCCATGGAATCTAAATGCTTCACTAAATCGTCTTTGAGTTTTTTTCCTTCCATGGCGCGCATTTCCAACAAATTGTCAGCCGCTTCACGGACAGTTTCCAAAACCAACTTTTCCAGTTCCTCATCTTCATTCGCTTGCTCCCGCACATCAAAAATATGTTCCTGACTGACAATGTCAGATAGTTGGATCGGTTCCGGCAAATGATATTTCCTTTTTAACTCCGTAAAGGCTTTTATGTATTGATCAGCGAGATTCCAATCGACTGCTAAAGATCTTGAAAGGATTCCATCGCCGTTCATTGTGACATAAAGTTCAATTCGCCCCCGGCTGACTTTGGATTGAATAATTTTTTTTATTTTTTCTTCTAATACCAAAAAATTTTTCGGCATTCTCACACTAATTTCACAAAAGCGGTGATTGACCGATTTGATCTCAACGGTGATCGTCCATTGATCGATTTCCTTTTTGGAACGGCCAAATCCAGTCATGCTTAATACCATTTCATCACTTCCGTTCTTTGACGTTCAAGCGCACGAAAAAAAGAAAGGTCATAGAATGCCTCTATCACCTGAAAAATTATAACATATCTCATCGATTTTTTCTTGTTAAAAGTGATCCGGCCAGCAAAAAGGTGGGCATTGCTGACAATGAAGTGATCAACAGCCAATCATGCATGAAAATCGATTCTGTTTGGAAGATCGGCTGAATCGGCGGATAATAGATGACAAAAAGCATGAGCAATAAAGAAGACAACACCGCCAGCAATAAATAAATGTTGCTGAATGGGTTTCGGTCGAAAATTGTTTTTTCCGTTCTTGAATCAAATACTAAAATCAACTGCGACAACACGAGTGTTGCAAACGCTGCTGTTTGGGCATAAGAAAGGTTTTCTGGGTTTCGTTCGTACATCAAGTAAAAGACTGTTAAAGTGGCAATACCAATAAGAAACCCGCGGGACAAAATTTTCCACCCAAGACCTCTTGCAAAAATTCCTTCCTTCGGATCACGGGGCTTTCTCTTTAGTACATCCCCTTCTGCAGGATCGAGGCCGAGCGCCATTGCAGGCAGGCCGTCAGTCACAAGGTTCACCCATAATATTTGGATCGGAACTAAAGGAAGCGGCAAGGCTAAAATCATCGCAAACAACATAACTAAAATTTCACCGACATTGGAAGCCAACAAATAGCGAATAAATTTGCGAATATTGTCATAAATGTTTCTTCCTTCTTGAATCGCCGCCTTTATGGTTGCGAAATTGTCATCGACCAATATAAGCGATGATGCTTCTTTTGCAACATCAGTGCCAGTTATGCCCATGGATATGCCGATGTCCGCGGCTTTAATCGCAGGAGCATCATTGACACCATCACCTGTCATGGCCACAATATGTCCTCGATTTTGCAATGATTTTACAATTTTTAATTTATGCTCAGGCGAGACTCTGGCAAAAACATAAATGTCGTCCACTATTTCCTCCAATTCCTCTAAAGATAGTTTTGATAGCGTCAAACCGTCCATTACTTTCCCGTTTGGCGGCAAAATATGAAGTTCTTTTGCGATCGCCTTTGCTGTCATAACATGATCGCCAGTTATCATCACGGTCTTGATGCCTGCTTCAAGACATTCTTTTACAGCTTGCTTTACCTCTGCCCGCGGCGGATCCATCATTCCTTCTATCCCGATAAAAATAATATCCTGTTCCGCTTCCGATTGCGAAATCACGCCAGTTGGATTTGGGAGCGGTTTATAGGCAATGGCGATGGTTCTGAGCGCTTGACTTGCTTGATGGTCGATTGCATGTTGGATTTCCTTTTCAATCGTTTTCGTTAATGTTTCTTGTTTCTCATTCCACAAAACGTACTTCGAACGTTTTAACAAAACATCCGGCGCTCCCTTCATCACCGCATAAGCTTTTCCGCTTTGATCTTTTATCACGACTGACATCATCTTCCGTTCTGAATCAAAAGAAAATTCATGCACAATTTGAAATTGGTTCAATAAACTTTTTTTCGCTAATCCCGCTTTCATTGCTGCAACAATAAGTGCAGCTTCTGTTGGGTCACCGTCAATCGTATATTCCCCATCTTCTTCTACCACATCTGTTGTTGAGGCGAGCATACCGAACATTAACAATTGTTTTAGCGGTTTGCATTGGTTTGGTTCAATTTTTTGGCCATTTTCATAGAAATCTCCGTGCGGCTGATAACCCGTCCCTGTTACTTTCCATGTTTTCCCACTGATCCATATATCAGTAACGGTCATTTGATTTTGCGTCATCGTTCCCGTTTTATCTGAGCAAATGACGGAAGCGCATCCTAATGTTTCAACAGCTGGAAGTTTACGGACAATCGAATTTTTTTTAATCATTCGCTGTACACCAAGAGACAATGCAACGGTGACAATTGCCGGCAGCCCTTCTGGTATGGCGGCGACGGCGAGAGATACGCCTGCCAAAAACATGTTATAAAGGTCATGTCCTTGCAATACGCCAATCATGACGACCAGTATCGTCAACATGATGGCAACAACGATTAAGACTTTACCTAGTTCCTCTAATTTTCTTTGCATGGGTGTCAACTGCTGTTCTTGAGTTTGCAATAGATCTGCAATTTGCCCCATCGCTGTTTTCATACCTGTTGCGACAACAACACCTGTCCCGTTTCCTTTTGTCACAAGCGTTCCCATAAAGGCCATATTTTGTATATCACCAATCGTTACATTCTTATTTGTTAGCGACCGGGTATGTTTTTCAACCGGAACAGATTCTCCTGTTAAAGCCGATTCTTCAATTTCAAGGCTTGTCGCTTCAATTAAGCGGACATCCGCCCCAATTCTGTCACCGCTTTTAAATTTCAAAAAATCTCCGACAACAATTTCTTTGGAAGGGATGCGCACCCATTTTCCGTTTCTGAGCACTGTTGCTTGCGGGCTTGACAGCTCTTTCAAAGCAGCCAGCGATTGTTCAGCTTTTCGTTCCTGAATGAACCCGAGAATTCCGTTTAAGATGACGATGGTAATAATCGCTGCCGCATCGATGTATTCTCCAAGCAGCCCAGATATAACAGTGGCCGCAAGAAGAACAAGAACCATAAAATCTTTAAACTGGTTCAAAAATATTGAAAGGCTTGACTGCCGCCGTTCTTCCGCAAGTTCGTTTAATCCTAGTTTTGCTCTTCTTTTTTCAGCTTCTTTTTCTGTTAACCCCTTTTTTTGGTCTGCCTGTAAAGATTGCAAAACTTCTTCCACTGATAACTCGTACCATTTCATAAATTTGTTCCACACCCCTTATCAGCTTTTCCCCGCTTTAACAACAGCATATTCAGCCTTGTCCGAAAAAATGTTATAATTTAAAAAGTTTTTCCTTCATTTCAAATTCAAAAAGGGTGAAGAAAGATGGCCTTTGACGGCATTTTGACATATTGCATTCAAAAGGAATTGAACGATGCGCTTACAGGCGGAAAAATCACAAAAGTTTACCAGCCTTACAAATATGACCTTGTTTTGCTAATCCGAAAAAAGGGGCAAAATTATCGACTCCTTGTTTCCAGCCATCCGAGTTATGCCCGAATCCATTTAACGAATCATTCTTATGATAATCCTGCGGAGCCGCCGATGTTTTGCATGCTGCTCCGAAAACATTTGGAAGGCGGCATAATCGAAAACATTCAGCAGATTGAAATGGATCGGATCATCGTCATTCAAGTGAAATCACGCAACGAATTGGGAGATTTGACAGGGAAGCAATTAGTGGTTGAAATCATGGGGAGACATAGCAACATCATCTTGGCCGATCAAGAGAAAGAAATGATTATTGACAGCATTAAACACGTACCGCCTGCAGTCAATCGCCACCGAACGATTATGCCTGGACAAGCATACAAATTGCCGCCAGATCAAGGTAAAATGAATCCATTCGAAGCAACGGAAGAAAGTGTGCTCAAAAAATTGGATTTTTTAGCCGGCAAGCTTGACCAACAAATCGTCAATCAATTTGCAGGCATTTCACCGCTTTTCGCCAAGGAAATTATTTTCCGATCCGGCCTCGCCAATCGGGAAACGGTTCCCAAAACGTTTGTTTCCATGATGAAAAGGATCCAAGAAGGCAGCATCGAGCCCCAGATGATCAAAACCGATAAAAAAGAGTATTTTTATATTTTACCGCTTGAACATATGACAGGGGAAGCCAAAACATTTTCAACAATCAGCGAACTGTTGGATCGATTTTTTTATGGCAAAGCTGAGCGCGATCGAGTTAAGCAGCAAGGGCATGATTTAGAGCGGTTCATTGCCAATGAACGGAAGAAAAACGAATTGAAGATCTTGAAATTAAAAAGCACGCTTAAAGAGGCGGAAAAAGCGAAAACCTTTCAGCTTTACGGAGAGCTTCTGACGGCCAACATGCATCAAATTCGTAAAGGAGATCAAGTCATTGAGGTCGTCAATTATTATGATGAAGAAGGAAAAACGGTGAAAATCCCATTGGATCCTTTAAAATCTCCATCTGAAAACGCACAGAACTACTTTCAAAAATATCAAAAAGCGAAAAATTCGATTGCCTTTGTAACCGAACAAATTGAAAAAACGAAGGCGGAAATCGAGTATTTTGACCGCCTTCTCCAGCAGCTCGAGACTGCTTCACCAAAAGACTTGGAGGAAATCCGCGAAGAATTGATAGAAGGCGGATATATTAAAAAAAGAACTAACCAGACGAAGAAAAAGACCGCAAAACCAATCCTTGAAGCTTATCAATCGAGCGACGGAGACGAAATACTTGTAGGCAAAAATAATAAACAAAATGAATATTTGACGGGAAAAGTTGCTGCAAGAGACGACATTTGGCTCCATACAAAAGACATTCCTGGTTCACATGTTGTCATTCGCTCCAAAAACCCTTCCGAAAAAACGATTCTGGAAGCAGCTAATCTTGCAGCTTATTTCAGCAAGGCGCGGCAGTCAAGTTCAGTCCCAGTTGATTATACAAAAGTCCGCTATGTAAAAAAACCGAACGGAGCCAAACCGGGATTTGTCATTTATGAAAACCAACAAACAGTTTTTGTCACACCTGATGAAGAACTCGTCTTGAAATTAAAAAAACGTTAACATAAAAACAAGGAAACCGAACTTAAAGCCGGTTTCCTTGTTTTTTTCATGAAAATGCTTCTTCCACTCTTAAGCGAAGCAGTTTTTTGACGGCAGGATGATCGCCAATATGATCCGTTAATAAAATGCTTTTGCCTGTTTGCTTTTGCAATTCTTCGACTTCTTTTTGGACGTCTTTTAACAAAAGCCCTTTAAACAATAAATAAGGAACTATGATGATTTCTTCTTCCATCATCATCGGAACGGATTGAACTACATTATGAAAAAGCGGGGAAGCAGCAGTTAAATAACAGCAAATTGTTGCAACTTCCAATTTTTCTTCAAGCATACGGCCGATCGCTTCAAAGTCGCGTTTCATTTCGGCATCATGGCTGCCGCGGCCGATCAAAATGATTTTTGTCCGCTTAGCGCTTCTTGTCCAGACGTTTTGAATCCGGTCAATGACTGCTTGTACCATCAAATTTTCAACACCTAATGGGTTGCCATAAAAAATCTTTGCTTCCGGATAATCCGCTTGCAAATCCGCAAGAATGGCAGGAATATCTTGTTTGGCGTGGCCGGCCGCCAACAATAGCACCGGAATTACTGCAATATCGGCAGCTCCTTTCTCCACACAAGCAGCAAATCCTTCCTTGACTGTTGGTTTTGCGAGTTCGAGAAAACACATTTCTTGAATCTCATAGGGAACTTCGCGTTTTACATCTTGAAAAAAACTAAAAGCCTCTTCTTTCGATTCTTTCAATCGGCTGCCGTGGAAAATATATAATACACCTTTTTTCATTAGTAAGCACCTGTCGAATATTCCATTTTATTAAAATGTTTTTCGAACCAATTTAAGCGATCGTGAAGACGAACAACTTCCCCAATAATGATCATGCACGGATTTGTTATACTTTCATCACAAGCCGTTTGAGCCATTTCTTTTATCGAAGTAATCACCGTCCGCTGTTCCTCCGTTGTCGCCCGTTCAATAAAAGCCACAGGTGTATGCTCGTCTTTCCCGCTGATGATAAGCATTTGCTGGATGTCCGGTATATGCTTGACCCCCATATAGACGGCGATCGTATCCGCCGCCCTCATCAAGCTGATCGTTTCTTCTTCAGAATAGCCGCTCCCAGCTCGATGTCCTGTAATAAACGCACAGGAAGCGCTCAAGCTTCGGTGTGTCAGAGGGATCCCCGCATAAGCGGAAGCGGCCGAAGCGGCGGTAACGCCAGGAATAACCTCAAACGGAATTCGTTTTTGGAAGAGCACCTCAGCCTCTTCCCCACCTCTCCCGAACAGGAAAGGGTCGCCGCCTTTCAGCCTTGTAACAATTTTCCCGGCTTGGGCATATTTCACCAAAAACTTGTTGATGGTCTCTTGGCGCATCGTATGGTAGTTTGGAAGCTTGCCGCAATAGATGAGATCAGCTTCTTTTTTGGCAAATGACAGAAGCTCTTTGTTGACAAGCCGGTCATATAAAATCACGTCCGCTTTTTGGATCGCTTTTAACGCTTTTAACGTTATTAATTCCGGATCTCCCGGCCCGGCCCCGACAATATATACTTTTCCCATGCTGATCCCTCCGTTACGTGCTGAGCGGCAGGTCGCTTTCGTCTATGACAAATCCTGCGCTTTTTCGAATTTTTTTCTTTTCATACAATGTTACATCCTCAATGTCGAGCACTTTTAAATAAAATTTTTCAAGCTCTATATCGACTTGATCAAACGCTTTTTGATCAGTTTCGGCGGCGATGATAACAGGTATTTTCCGTTCCTTTGTCTGCACAAGAAAGCGATATAAGTTCATGATCTCCTCCTCGTTTATGCGCCAAGGGGTGCCAAAATCTCATCCAGCTTCGTCTGTAATGCCTCAATGCCAACCCTGTTGTAGTATTCTAAAAAGGTTTCGCCAGGCAGTTTCGTTTCTTTAAAATACTGCAGAAATTCTTTCAATACAAAATGAAGTTTCTCTGCTTCAATTTTCCCTTTCAATTTATCATTAAATCGACCGCCTTCAAGAAGCGTTCCGCCAACATGAATTTCATAAGCATCGACCATTTTTTTATCCTTTGTTCTCATCAAAACGCCTTGCAGGCCGATATCCGCAATGTGCCGCTGACCGCAGGAATTCGGGCAGCCTGTGATGTGCATTCGAATAGGTACATCCAGTTCTAATTCTTTATCCAAATATTCGACAATTGTTTTCATCCGCTCTTTCGTTTCAACAAGAGCAAGGTTGCAAAATTCTGTACCGGTGCAAGAAACTGCATAACCGACGAACGATTTCGGTTTAATGGTAATTCTTCCTTTTTGGAAAATTTCTTCACTTAGCAAGGCCTCCACTTGATTGTCCGGAACATTCGGAATGACAAAGTTTTGCGAATTGCATGTGCGTATTTGGCCGTTGCCGTATTTTTGCGAGATTCTTGCAATCTCAAACACTTCGTCAGCATATAGTCTGCCAAGCGGAACGTTAAATCCGATGTAATTTAACCCTTTTTGTTTTTGCGGATGGACGCCGTAGAAATATCCAGCATTCCAGCCTTTTATTTCATCGTTCCCCTTTTCCGGAAGAGGACCGGTCAATTCAAGCAGTTTTTCTTGGAATTTTTCCACACCCCAATCCGCCACTAAAAATTTGAGACGGGCGCGGTGGCGTTTTTCACGATAGCCGTAATCCCGGAAAATCGTCGTAACGGCAATCGCAACATCTTTCACTTTGTCCGGCGTAACAAAAATGTTCAATAACTGGGCTAAATAAGGTTTCGATGATAAACCGCCGCCTACTTTTACATGAAATCCTTTCACAAGTTCACCGTCGATAACTTTTGTTGCAGGAGTAAATGCTAGATCGTTTATTTGCGCGTGGCCGGAATTGTAAAGGCTGCCGCTTATTGAAATTTTATATTTTCTCGGCAAATTCGAGAAATCTTTATTTTTATGGAAAAATTTATGAACTTCCTGAACAATCGGCACTGTATCAATCAATTCATCCGGATCGATGCCGGCGAGAGGATTTCCGATTATATTTCGAGCTATATCACCGCAGGCGCCGACAGTTGTCAAGCCGACTTCTTCTAAACGTTTGTAAATTTCCGGAACATTTTCGATTTCAAGCCAATGAAATTGAATGGCTTGACGGGTTGTAATATCAAAAAGATTGCGGCCAAAATCGCGGGAAATTCCAGCAAGAGCGACAATTTGATCATTGTTTAAAATTCCGGTTGGAACTTTTACGCGCATCATGAAATAGCCGTCTTTTTTCGGGCGCTGCAAGTAAAGTCCTGCAAATTTGAGCAAATCCCATTCTTCTTCCGGAATGGAAGCAAACCCGTTTTTCGCAAACGTATCGATATCATTCAAAATGTCCAAACCGTCTTTTTCAAGTTTTTTCAATTCTACTTTGTTGAGGTTTTCATTGTTTGCCCACACTTTTTCATAAGCCATCAAAATTCCCCCATTTGCTAAGTATTAGATGAATTTTCGGTTCTTCAAATAATTGAAAATGTAATCAACGCTTTCTTCCACTGACAATGTTTCGGAGTCAACAACAATTTCCGGATTTTCCGGCTCTTCGTACGGATCGTCAATTCCCGTGAAATTTTTAATTTTCCCGCTTCTTGCTTTTTTGTATAATCCTTTAGGATCCCGTTTTTCACATTCTGATAAAGAACATTTTACATATATTTCAACAAATTCGTCTGCCTCCAGCAAATTTCGCACCATTTCCCGGTCAGCCCTGTACGGAGAGATAAAGGCGGTTAGTACGACTTGGCCGCTATCCACAAAAAGCTTTGCTACTTCTCCTATGCGTCGGATGTTTTCCTTCCGGTCACTTTCCGAAAACCCCAAATCTTTGTTTAAACCGTGGCGAATGTTGTCTCCGTCCAAAACATATGACGGTATATTTTCAGCAAACAATTTTTGATTCAATGCGTTTGCCAACGTGGATTTGCCGGAGCCGGAAAGCCCGGTAAACCACAGAACAAAGCTGTGATGCCCCCATTTTTTCCGGCGCTCCTCTTTTGTTACGGATTGGTCATGCCAAACAATATTACTTGCTGTCACCCTTATTCACCTCATTTGTTTAATGCTTCTTGCCGCAAACCGCTCACGAGCACTTCCACTACTTCTGGACGGCTGAAAGTGCCTGGCAGTGGCTCGCCGTTTCTCAATTTTTCCCTTACTTTTGTTCCCGACAAAATGACCCGGTCTGCGTCAGTATGAGGACATGTTTTATGGGATGCCATACCGTCGCATTTTTTGCAATAGAAGCTGTGTTCGAAAAATAACGGCGTAATTTCCAATTCTTCTTTTGTAAAATTGGAAAAGATTTTTTGCGCATCATATGTTCCATAATAATTTCCGACTCCTGCATGATCCCGGCCGACAATGAAATGGGTGCAACCGTAATTTTTTCGAACGATTGCATGGAAAATAGCCTCGCGCGGTCCTGCATACCGCATTGCGGCCGGGAAAACGCCGAGAAGAACGCGCTCCTTCGGATAGTAATTTTCCAAAAGCACACGATAGCTCTTCATGCGGATGTCCGCCGGAATATCATCTTTTTTCGTCTCACCGACGAGCGGCTGCAAAAATAATCCGTCAACGGTTTCCAGCGCCGTTTTTTGTATATACTCATGGGCTCTGTGCACAGGATTTCTCGTTTGGAAGCCAACAATGGTGTTCCAGCCCAGACGTTCAAACGCTGCTCTTGATTCGGCAGGTTCATATGTTTCATTCGGAAACGGTTTTTTTGTTTTTTTCACCAGCACAATTTCCCCGCCGAGGTAAACAGGCGGACGTTCATATAATTTCGCCACGCCAGGATGTTGTTCCTCTTTTGTGCGGTAAACATATTCGGCTTCTTTTTGTTTATCCGGTTGATATTTATCGGAAACTTTTATGACGCCGTATACTTCTCCGGAAAATGTCAGTTTCACTTCATCCCCAATGTTGATGCGGTCCGCTTGCTCTTTTTCAACGGGCAGCGCAACCGGAATGCTCCAAACGATTCCGTTTGAAAGGCGCATGTTTTCTACAACACTATGATAATCTTTTTCTGTCATAAATCCTGTTAACGGACTGAATGCACCAATCCCAATTAATTCTAGGTCAGAAAGAGCAATATTATCCAGCTCCACAGCTTCCTGAATATTGGAATAATCATAGTTAGGATTATAGCGGTTAATTAAGGTTCCTCCATGTGGTGCAATACTCACTTTTATTCCCCCTAAATTCTTATTTAATTACTAGGCTTTTGTTGTAAAAAATTTTTTGATGGAAGTTGACAAACTGATTCCTACTATTGTTGCGACAAAGACAATAATGACAACGATGAACGAATACCAGTTGGAAAATATAAAAGCCTGCACAATCGAATACGAGATGATCAATGAAATAAGCGGAGAGACAATCCAAATTTTCAGCAATCGTTTCACGATATCTTTTCGAAATACACCTTTTCCTTCATTGGCAAAACCAATTCCTAATATAGAAGATGTCGTTATTTGCGTCATTGGAACAGGGATTCCAAAAATTGAAGCAATGATCACTAAGATCGCTCCGGTAGCGGAAATGGTGATTCCTTCTATTTTGGAAAATTGAGTAATCCGCTTTCCATTTGTGATCAATACGTTCCTGCCCAAAAGCAGCACACCAAGCGACACAAACAAGGCTCCAAGAAGAATGCCATTTCCCTCAGACATAATTCCAGCACCGACAAGCGGGCCAACTGCATTGGCAACATTGTTCATCCCGGCAGAAAATGCTTCAAAAAAACCCGTCACCGTTAAGAGAACCGAAAGAAAAACTGAATTTACCCCAATTTTGCTGTTCAAAAAGACATTGACCGTTGTTTGCAGCAATAGGGTTATTAGAAAAGCGATGAATGGAATCACGATCCATAATGCGACGATCGAAAATAAATTTCCAATAAATACAGATTGATAAGCTACGCCAATGCCAACAACCGCCCCAACGGTTACCTCGCTCGTTGATAAAGGAATGCCGGCGATATTGGCAATGAACAATGAAAGCGTCGCCGAAGCTAAAATGATAACGACAATTTCAACCGAAAGCAAATCGCTGTTAATGATGCCGGAACCGATAGTCTTTACTACTTCGCCTCCGCCAATCCAAGCTCCTAGAAAAATCCCAACAGCACATATGATGAGAGCGGTCGAAATTTTTTTGACAGCGCCTGAGCCGTATGAGACCCCCATGGCAGCCGCAGCACCGCTTCCTCCAATATTTAAAGCAAATAAACAACTGAAAAAAATCGCCAGCTCCACCATTATTTTGTCACGCTCGTATTTTCATGTAGTCCGCACTCAAGTTTATTATGCCCGACCCATCTTCCTGAGCGGAGATCTTCAAGATTAATAGCCGGTTGAGTGCAAGGCTGGCAGCCGATTGATGGATACCCTTGATCATGCAAGACAATGTAAGGGAGATCGTGCTTATATGCGTAACGCCAAACTTCTTTCCAAGTCCAATGAATGAGTGGACAAATTTTAATTTTGTTAAATTTTTCATCCTTATTTATATAATTTATATGTTTTCGGGTAGGCGATTGTTCCCTTCTTAATCCTGAAATCCAAGCTTTGACATTGTCCAAAGCTTCCTTTAACGGAACTACTTTGCGCAGATGACAGCAAAGATTGGGGTTAGTTTCCCATAGCTTATCGCCATATTGCTGTTTCTGTTCCTCCAATGTCAATTTAGGTTTTTTCATTTCAATGTTTAAAGCGGGATAACGCTCTTTCACTTTTTCAATACATTCATAAGTTTCTTTGAAATGCAATCCTGTATCAAGAAAAACAATATGGGCAGTCGGATTCACCTTGGAAATTAAATCAATCAGCACAATGCCTTCAATGCCAAAGCTGCATGAATAAACAATTTCATCTTTATAGGTGGAATAGGCCCATTCCAATACTTCAAGGGCGCCTTTTGTTTCCGATTGTTCATCAAATTCCAATTCTGGTTCAGCCCAAGTTTCGTACGTAAGCATATCCTTTCCCCCTTTTAAAGCACTCAAGCCCGTTCAATGAAAGGTCGGAAACCGCTTCTAGCGGCGCTAGTCAGCGGTTTTCAACGGAATTTTTATGGGATTCCATATGTATAACAGACGTTTTTTGATCAAACATCCTTTTTGAAGAACGTGCTATGATTTCACATTTTATCATAATTTTATTAAAAGTCAACCCGAGTTTTTTGATAGGAATTAACTATTTTAAAAAAAGAGAATGTGCTTCCTTAAAAGGAGGAATATTTTCTCTAATTTTTGAACCAAGTGCTGCTTTCAGGATTTTCACGCCATAAATTTAACCGTTCAAGATCAGCTTCTGTGATTTTTCCCATTTCCAATGCGACTTCAATTAACGTGTTGTAGTCGCTTAACGTGTAGAACGGCATGTTCGCTTCGCGAAAGTTTTCCTTCCCTTTTGGCAGGTTATACGTAAAAATGGCTGCAACGCCAAGCACGATCGCTCCCGCCTTTTTCAACGCTTCCGCTGCTTTTAAAGAGCTGGCTCCGGTGGATATTAAATCTTCAATGACAACGACCTTTTGTCCTTTTTCCACCTTCCCTTCAATTTGATTGCCTTGCCCATGATCCTTCGGTTTGCTCCGAACGTAGCACATGGCAAGCTCCATTTCCTCTGCAACTAAAGCAGCATGAGGAATTCCTGCCGTAGCGGTCCCGGCAATCAATTCAGCTTCAGGAAATTGCTCTTTGACCAGTTTGGCCAACCCTTGGTAAATTGCTTTCCTAATCTTTGGATAAGAAAGGGTAAGGCGGTTATCACAATAAATCGGTGAACGAATGCCGCTTGCCCATGTGAACGGCTCATTTGGCCGAAGAAAAACTGCACCAATTTCAAGCAAATGTTTTGCAATCTCTCTTTTCATTTTTCATATCCTCCCATTCCTTCTTGACCTCTTGATAGGCTTGATAAGGATCTTTCGCTTTCGTAATCGTTCGGCCGACTACAATCGCATCTGAACCTTGTTCTCTGGCAAATTTCGGCGTGGAAACCCGCACTTGATCATCGGCATGATCTTTTTCAAGCCGGATACCGGGTGTAACCGTAAAAAAACTTTCTCCGCACACTTTTTTTATTTCCTGAACTTCATGAACGGAGCATACAACTCCATCAACACCACTTTTTTTGGCATTTTCCGCATAATGCAAAACGGTTTTATGCAATGGTTTTTCAATCAACAGTTCATTTGCGAGCATTTCGGGGGATGTGCTTGTCAACTGCGTGACGGCAACAACCATCGGGCGGTTGTTATTTCCACTGTTCATCCCCGCTTCAATCCCTTCCATTGCAGCCTCCATCATTTTCCTTCCGCCGCCGGCATGAATCGTGATCAGATCTGCCCCCAGCTTGGCAAGCCCTTTCATCGTTTGTTTTACAGTGTTTGGAATATCATGCAGTTTTAAATCAAGAAAAATGTGATGCCCATCTTGTTTTAAAACTTCGATGATCGAAGGCCCTTCTTGAAAAAACAACTCCATCCCGACTTTGACGAATAAAGGCTCATGAAAATGCTGCAAAAATTGTAAAGCTTTCGCTTTGTTTGCAAAATCAAGGGCGAGAATGAGAGGGCGTTGTTTCATTCTTCCAACTCCTTCCAATACATTCTGTTACGTGACGATATCCTAATTCTTGCAATTTTTTCGGCAATTCTTCAATCAGTTCAACGCAAACGTAGGGATTGACAAAGTTGGCCGTTCCAATGGCCACCGCGCTTGCACCTGCAAGGAAAAATTCGATGCAGTCCTCCACACTGATGATGCCTCCCATGCCAATGATCGGGATATCAACATGTTGGGAAACTTGATAGATCATGCGAATGGCAATCGGTTTGACAGCTGGACCAGAAAGCCCCCCTGTGCAATTGGCAATAATCGACCGGCCTGTTTTCACATCGATCCGCATGCCGAGGAGCGTGTTGATCATTGTAATTCCGTCTGCCCCCGCTTTTTCCACCGCTTTTGCCATGGCGACAATGTCTGTTACATTTGGCGAAAGTTTGACATAAACAGGAACAGAAGAAACGTTTTTCACAGCTTCCGTTAAATGTCCGGCTACTTCAGGAACCGTTCCGAACGTTATGCCCCCTTCTTTGACGTTCGGACAGGAGATGTTCAGTTCAAGCGCATTGACATTCGGCGATTTGCTGATTTCTTTAGCCACTTCCACATATTCTTCGACAGTGGAGCCGGCAATATTGGCAATGACGGGAACATCAAATTGAGAAAGCCAAGGAAGTTCTTCTTCCACCACTTTTTTTAATCCGGGATTTTGCAATCCGATTGCATTTAGCATTCCCGACGGCGTTTCCGCTACCCTTGGTGTTGGATTTCCGAAGCGCGGTTTTAGCGTTGTTGCTTTTATCATGATCGCGCCAAGCTTTGATAAATCGTAAAGCTTCGCAAATTCGCGGCCAAATCCGAAGCATCCTGATGCCGGCATAATCGGGTTTTTTAATTCAAGTCCAGGAAGCTTAACCGTTAACATTCATACGCCACCTCCCCTGCACGAAAAACAGGCCCGTCGGTGCAGATTTTTTTATAGCCAGATCCATTGGGATCGGCTTTCGTATGGCAGACGCAGGCAAAGCATGCACCGATCCCGCAGCCCATTCTTTCTTCCAAGGATAAAAACACTTTTTTATGAGGAAACGCTTCTTCTATTGCCCTTAACATTGGAGTTGGTCCGCATGTATAGAGCGTGTCAAATGGAAAGTCTTGTTCGTTGATGATATCCATGACGGTTCCTTTTATGCCGAATGTGCCATCGATAGTTGCCACAAACGTTTTGCCCAACTCCTTGAACTCTTGTTCATAAAACACCGCGTCATTTGTTTGGAATCCTAATACATGAACAACCTCGATTCCTTTTTGCACAAGCTGTTTCGACAATTCATAAAGAGGGGGGACGCCGATGCCGCCGCCGACAATCAGCGCTTTTTCCCCCGCTTTCGCTTCTTCGACAGGGAATCCGTTTCCAAGCGGCCCGAAAACATCAAGAAACTCATTTGCTTTTTTTTTGGATAATCTTTTCGTTCCGGCGCCTTCTGCCCGGTAAATCAATGTCATTGTGCTTTTTTCGGCATTGTATGCGGCAATGCTGATCGGTCTTCTTAACAACAGATCAAAACTCTCGTCCACTTTCATGTGAACAAATTGTCCCGGGCGTGCAATGTTTTGAACAAGTTCTCCTTTTAATTCCATTTTAAAAATATTGCGGGCTATTCGTTTATTGCTGATGATTTCCATCCAATCTTGGATCATCGAACCACCTTCTTTACTTGTTTTGTTCAGGGAGATTTTCGACTGCAAAAGCCATCGACTCCAGCACGCGCAAAATTGCTCTTGCTGTGTCTAGAGAAGTCAGGCACGGCACACCGTTTTCAACCGATTCCCTTCTAATTCGGAAACCGTCGCGTTCAGGCTGCTTGCCCTTCGTCAGCGTGTTGATGACAAATTGCGCTTTTCCATTGCGAATCACATCCAAAATGTTATCGCCGCGTGATCCGATTTTACTGACAACTTTTGCTTTGATGCCGTTCTTTTCTAAAAATTTCGCAGTTCCTTCTGTCGCCAAGAGCTGATAGCCGATATTGCGAAATCTGCCCGCAATTTCTAAAGCCTCATTTTTGTCCTTATCAGCAATCGTAAGCAGCACTGATCCGTGCTCGTCAATATTCGTGCCCGCTGCCACAAACCCTTTATAAAGAGCCTTTTCAAAGGTGGCGTCCTTTCCGATGACTTCCCCGGTCGATTTCATTTCCGGTCCAAGTGTAATATCTACTCGCCGCAATTTGGCAAAAGAAAATACCGGCACTTTCACAAATACACCGTTCGGTTCTTTAGCAAGTCCTGTTTTATGCCCGAGTTCCGGCAAGCTTGTACCGAGTATCGCTTTTGTCGCCAGCTTGGCCATCGGAATTCCCGTAATTTTGCTTAAAAACGGAACCGTCCGGCTTGATCTTGGATTCACTTCCAATACGTATACCCGCCCATCCGCAATCACAAATTGAATGTTTAACAGTCCGACAATCTTTAGCCCTTTTGCCAAACGGATGGTATAGTCCACAATTTCTGCTTTCAAATCATCAGATAGCGTTTGCGGCGGGTACACCGCGATGGAGTCCCCTGAGTGCACTCCAGCTCTCTCAATATGCTCCATAATGCCCGGAATGATCACATGTTCACCGTCTGAAATCGCATCAACTTCCACTTCTATTCCTGTTAAATATTGATCTATTAAAACAGGATGTTCCGGATTGATTTTTACTGCATGTTCCATATAATGCAGCAATTCTTCCTTATGGTAGACAATTTCCATCGCCCGGCCGCCGAGCACATAAGAAGGGCGGACAAGCACCGGATAGCCGATTTCCTCTGCAATTTCCACCGCTTCCGCCACGGATAGAGCCGTTTTCCCGACAGGCTGGGGTATTTGCAAGAATTCAAGAACTTGTTCAAACTTATCGCGGTCTTCGGCCCGATCTAAATTTTCCAAGCTCGTTCCTAAAATTTTAACGCCTCTTCTTGCCAGCTCTCCTGCCAAATTGATCGCCGTTTGCCCGCCGAATTGGACGACAACGCCAACTGGCTGTTCCAAATCGATAATGTGCATGACATCTTCGATCGTCAACGGTTCAAAATACAGTTTGTCGGAAATGCTGAAATCAGTCGATACCGTTTCAGGATTGTTGTTGATAATGATTGCTTCATATCCTGCTTCACGGATCGCCCAAACAGAGTGGACTGTTGCATAGTCGAACTCAATTCCTTGCCCGATTCGAATCGGCCCTGAACCTAAAACAACAACACTTTCTCGATCAGTCGCAATCGATTCATTTTCTTCTTCATACGTGCCGTAAAAGTAAGGTGTCTCGGATTCAAATTCGCTTGCACACGTATCAACCATTTTGTAAACAGGAACAATTCCTTGTTTTTTCCGAAACTCGTAAACTGCCAATTCTTCTGTGTTCCATAAAGAAGCGATAAAATGGTCCGAAAAGCCGAGCTGTTTTGCTTTTTTCAACACTTTTTCATCAAACGGAAATTTTTTCAGTTCTTGCTCATATTCGATAATGTTGTTTATTTTATTTAAGAAAAAGCGGTCGATTTTGCTCCATTGGTGAATTTGTTCAACGGAAATGCCTCTTCTCAGCGCTTCCGCGATGTAAAAGATCCGCTCATCTCCTGCTTTGCGGATTCTCTTTTCGATCATTTCATCTGAAACGTCTTGTTCTTTCAATGTCAAATGGTAGACGTTTGCCTCGAGCGAACGAACAGCTTTTAACAACGATTCTTCAAACGTGCGGCCGATCGCCATGACTTCACCGGTTGCTTTCATTTGCGTTCCCAAAACACGGTTGGCTGATTCAAATTTGTCAAACGGCCATCGCGGTATTTTCGTGACAACATAATCAAGGGCTGGTTCAAAGCAGGCATATGTTTTCCCTGTTACCGGATTAATGATCTCATCCAGCGTCAAACCAACCGCAATTTTGGCAGCGAGCTTGGCAATCGGGTACCCCGTCGCTTTTGATGCAAGTGCGGATGAGCGGCTCACCCGCGGGTTCACTTCGATGACGTAATATTGAAAACTATCAGGATCAAGGGCAAGTTGAACGTTGCAGCCGCCTTCAATGCCAAGTGCGCCGATAATTTTTAACGAAACGTTTCTAAGCAGCTGGTATTCTCTGTCGGAAAGCGTTTGGCTTGGAGCGACAACAATCGAGTCGCCTGTATGAATGCCGACAGGATCTATATTTTCCATGTTGCAGACAACGATCTTGTTGTCTTTTGAGTCCCTCATTACTTCATATTCGATTTCTTTGTAGCCGGCAATGCTTTTTTCAAGCAGGCATTGATGAACAGGGCTGAGCTTTAAGCCGTTTGCAACAATTTCCATCAGTTCTTCTTCATTCGTGCAAATGCCGCCGCCGGTCCCTCCAAGTGTAAAGGCAGGGCGGACGATGACAGGATACCCGACTTGTTCCACAAAGCGAAACGCTTCTTCAAGCTCATGAATGATGGTGCTTTCCGGCACCGGTTCATTCAGCTCCTTCATAAGCTCGCGGAACAATTCACGGTCTTCAGCTTTTTGAATGGCTGAAAGCTTCGTTCCTAACATTTCAACACCGCACTCTTGCAAAACACCCATATTATGAAGCTCAACAGCCAAGTTTAAACCTGTTTGTCCGCCGAGCGTCGGCAAAATGGCATCAGGCCTTTCCTTGCGGATGATTTTGGCGACAAAACTTGGTGTGAGCGGCTCCATATACACTTTGTCGGCAATTTCCGTATCCGTCATGATGGTGGCAGGATTGGAGTTGACAAGAACCACTTCATATCCTTCCTCTTTTAACGCCAAGCAGGCTTGTGTTCCCGAATAATCGAATTCCGCCGCTTGCCCGATGATGATCGGACCTGAGCCGATCACTAAAATTTTGTGGATATCTTTCCTCTTAGGCATTGAGATTCCCCCTTTGGGCTGTCTTTTCCATTAGCTCCATAAATTGATCGAACAAAGGATTGGCATCCTCAGGCCCCGGCGATGCTTCCGGATGGTATTGAACGGTGAAAGCAGGATGCACACGATGTCTTAATCCTTCAACCGTCCCGTCATTCAGTGCCACATGTGTGACTTCCAGTTCTGTATTCCCTAAGGATTCGATGCTTACCGCAAAGCCGTGGTTTTGTGAAGTCATGTACACTTTGCCCGTTTTTAAATCTTTCACTGGATGGTTCGAACCGCGATGGCCGAATTTTAATTTTTCCGTTTTTGCACCACACGCTAAAGCGAGCAGCTGATGTCCTAAACAAATACCAAAGATAGGGGTTTTTCCGATCAAATGGCGCAGCATTTCAATTGCCTCTGGAACGTTTTGCGGATCCCCCGGTCCGTTTGTAAGCAAAACGCCGTCAGGTTTCAACCGCAATATTTCCTCCGCAGTTGTATCATATGGGACGATGATCGAGTCGCAATGGCGCCTGTTTAATTCTCTTAAGATTCCATGCTTCATGCCAAAATCGACAACGACCACTCTTTTTCCTCTTCCGGGACTTTGATAAGGTCTTTTCGTCGACACAATTTCCACTTGATTGTGTGGAAGCTCCGTTTCTTTTAGTTTCTCAGCCACTTGTAGTGGATCCGCCTCGGCTGAACAGATTGCACCTTTTAGCGTTCCGTGGTTGCGGATAATTCTTGTTAGCCTTCTTGTATCGATTCCACTGATTCCTGGAATATTGTTTTCTATGAGAAAGTCATTGATTGAAGATAAACTTCTCCAGTTGGAAGGCTTTTCACAAGCTTCCTTCACAATCATTCCATTTATGAAAGGGCGGATCGTCTCAAAATCGTCGCGGTTGATTCCGTAATTGCCGATCAATGGATAAGTAAACGTTACGATTTGTCCGCAATATGAAGGATCTGAAAGTGTTTCTTGATAACCGGTCATTCCTGTCGTGAAAACGACTTCCCCAACGATGTCCCGATCGCTTCCAAAGCGATCGCCGATAAAAACCTCTCCATTTTCAAGCACCAATTGCCGTTTCATATTCATCACTCTCCCCTTTTCCATACGATCTTGCCGTCCACCATTGTTAAAACAGGCCAGCCTTTGGCGTTCCAACCGTTAAAAGGCGTATTTTTCCCTTTTGAGGCAAACGTCCCAGCGTCTATTCTTTGTTCTTCATGCAAATCGATGAGCGTTAAATCTGCAGCAACGCCTTCTTTTAGTTCCCCCATGTTCAAGTTAAAAGCTCTAGCAGGCTTTACCGTCAGCCAATCAACAAGCTGCTTCAATGTAAAAATGTTTCGTTCAACAAAATGGGTGTACAAAAGAGGAAAGGCGGTTTCCAAGCCAACGATTCCAAACGGCGCCTTATCAAACCCTAAAGATTTTTCAGCCATCGTATGCGGCGCATGATCCGTGGCAATAAAATCAATCGTTCCATCCAACAGTCCTTCGATCAATGCTTTCTTGTCTTCCCTGCCTCTAAGCGGCGGATTCATTTTAAAGTTCGGATCAAGCCCCGGAATATCTTCATCACATAAAAGGAGATGATGCGGCGTCACTTCGCATGTCACATGAATGCCGGCTTTTTTGGCGTCTCTGACGGTTCTGACGGATTCTTTTGTGCTAATATGGCACACGTGGTAATGGCAGCCGCTCGCTTCTGCCAGCAGAACGTCTCTTGCGATTTGGACGGATTCACATACAGATGGAATACCGGATATTCCTTGATTTTTCGCAAACACTCCATCATGGAAAGATCCGCCGTTGATTAGGGTATTGTCTTCACAATGAGCGACAATTGTATATCCTTTCTCCGCTGCTTTTTTCATTGCTTGAAACATCATTCCGGCCGATTGGACGCCGACACCGTCATCCGTAAAGGCAAAAGCTCCTTCCGCTTTTAATGCGTCAAAATCCGTTAATTCATTTCCTTTTTGCTCAAGTGTGATCGCTGCATAGGGCAGAACGCGGACTTTTGCTGTTTCTTTCACTCGTTTTTGCATATCGATCATTTTTTCTCTCGTATCAAGAGGAGGCTTCGTATTCGGCATGGAAGCAACGGTTGTAAAGCCTCCTTTTGCCGCAGCAAGCGTTCCGGTGGCGATTGTCTCTTTTGCTTCACCGCCCGGTTCGCGCAGATGGACGTGAAGATCAATGAATCCATGGGAAAGAAGCTTTTCCCTGCAATCTATCACATCAGCTGTTTCCGCAACAATGTTTTCCGAGATTTGTTTCACGAATCTGTCTTCAACGAGAACATCCCGTTTTGCCAACCCACCTTGTTCATTGAGCAATAACGCATTTTTAAATAGAATGGACATGTTTCGTCTCCCCCTTTTGTGCTTTCCTTTCAAGCGCCTGTTTTACGACTGCCATGCGGACAAATACGCCGTTTTCCATCTGTTTAAAAATTCGCGATCGGCTGCACTCCACTAAATCGCCGTCGATTTCAATTCCTCTGTTGACAGGAGCTGGGTGCATGATAATGGCATGATCCTTCATCATTCTTTCTCGTTCTTTCGTCAAACCGTACTGCTCCAAATATTGGGATGCCGACCATTTTTCACTGTGGCGTTCATGCTGGATTCTTAAAAGCATCACAACGTCTGACACTTTGATTGCTTCATTAATTGATACGTAAGTTCCATAAGGATTACGGTCATCCCGAAATTTTTCTGGTCCAGAGAACAATACGGTTGCTCCGAGCCTTGTCAGCACTTCTGCATCGGATCTAGCCACGCGGCTGTGGCGAATGTCGCCGATGATGGAAACCGTCAATCCGTTAAAATGTCCAAACTCTTCCCGAATCGTCATCAAATCAAGCAAACATTGCGTCGGATGGTGCCCGCAGCCATCGCCGGCATTTATAATGGATACATTGACACGGCCGATGAGTTCATCAAAATACCGATCCTGCGGATGGCGAATAACGACCGCCTGCACACCGATTGATTCTAAAGCTTTCACCGTATCGTACAATGACTCTCCTTTTTGAATGCTTGAAGATGCTCCATCCACATGTAAAATGTCAAGTCCAAGTTTTTTTTCGGCTGTTTCAAAACTAAACCTCGTTCTTGTGCTCGGCTCAAAAAATAAGTTGGCGATAAATGTTTGCTCCCCGGCTTTCCATTGCTCCCCCTTTTTAAACCGTTCCGCTTCATCCAAGATGGCCAAAATCTCATCATTTGACAGCGAGTTCATTGTCACTAAATGTTTCATCGCTTTCTTCCCCTTTCCTTTATGTAAAAGCGATTGGCGTTTCAATTTCAGAAAAAAACACCCTGCCAAGGCATGACAGGGTGCAAGCTAATGACGAAGCTCGATTTGTCTACACACCCTTGAAAGCCTCTCTGGACTTTTTTAAAAGGTGATGGCTATGCTACAGTTTCTTCTTCATTTTTTTCAAATAAGCTTTCTTCTTCTTTTCTGCCTGGAAGCACGAAGTTTAAAATCACTCCAATGATGGCAGCCAATGCCATTCCGTGCAATTCGAAGCTTTCGCCAAACTTAATCATCGCTTCGCCAATTCCTATTACGAGGATGACGGATGTGATAATTAAGTTTCTTTTTTCATTTAGATCGACTTTATGCTCAATCATCATTCTTAATCCTGAAGAAGCGATAATCCCGAAGAGCAAAATGGAAACGCCGCCCATTACCGGAGATGGTATCGAACTGATCAAGGCGGATATTTTTCCAATGAAGCCAAACAGGATCGCAAATAGGGCTGCACCGGCAATGACATAAACACTGTAAATCCTTGTGATGGCCAAAACGCCGATATTTTCGCCGTATGTTGTGTTTGGCGGTCCACCGATAAGCGATGCGATCATCGTTGCTGCTCCGTCGCCGAAAATGGAGCGGGCAAGTCCGGGATCTTTGATTAAATCTTTTCCAATTACCTGGCTTAGCAGCATTTGGTGACCGATATGCTCGGATAATGTCACGACCGCAACCGGAACCATCAGAAGAATGATGTCAGTTGTAATATTTGGTGTATAGTCAACAAACGGGATGATAAAGTCCGGGAGCTGAAACCATTTGGCTTCCACCACTTTTTGAAAGTCGACGATGCCGATTATAAGCGAGTATATATAGCCGCCGATAATTCCGATTAATACCGGGATTAAGTTAAAAAATCCTTTAAAAAATGCCGTTGCTGTGATGGTGATCAGAAGTGTCACAAGACCGGCTGAAAAGTGGAGCATGCTGTACTGGCCGTTAGAATCATTCATGGCCATACTCACAGCGGTTGATGAAAGGCCAAGTCCGATTACCATGATTACCGGTCCGACGACAACAGTTGGAAGTAATTTCATAATCCATTGATAACCTGTCTTTTTGATCATAAGCGCGACAACCCCGTAAACGAACCCTGCCAAAAAGCTGCCGATCATCGCTGATCCTACACCGCCGGCAGCTTTAGCCGCAATTAATGGTGTGATGAAGGCAAAGGAGGAGCCAACATATGCTGGCACTTTTCCTTTTGTGATGAAAATAAATGCGAGTGTGCCAAGGCCGCTGGAAATCAAAGCAACAGAAGGATCAATTTTGACTAAAAACGGTACGAGAATCGTTGCTCCAAACATGGCAAACAAATGCTGGAAGCTGAGAGCGATCCATGTGAAAAAATCCGGTTTATCATGAACATCTAATACAATATCTTTTTTCATCTTTTATTCCTCCCATTAAGATAACCCACAAAAAAACCTCTTTGGCCCAATGAGGCGCAAAGAGGTTTTTTTGCGAAAATGTATACAAAATCCGCATACACTTTTGCGACCCCTTTGCAGCCTCTCTGGACTGCTATTAAAAGGGCTACCTATTCATTTTCATAAATGGATACTTTTTCTTTTTCATCGACTTCCAAAAGCTGCACGACAATTCTTTCCGAACTGGAAGTCGGAATGTTTTTGCCGACATAATCCGCTCGGATCGGCAGTTCACGGTGGCCGCGGTCAACAAGAACGGCAAGCTGGATTTGCGCCGGCCTGCCATAATCGACAATCGCATCCATCGCTGCCCGTACAGTTCTTCCCGTGTAAAGAACATCATCCACTAAAATAACTTTTCGATTGTTAATATCAATCGGGATATTTGAACCTTTTACGAGCGGTTCGCCGTTTTCAGTTTTTTGTGTCAAATCATCCCGATAAAAGGTAATATCAAGATCGCCGACCGGTATTTCCTTTCCTTCAATTTCTTCTATTCTCTTGGCAAGGCGCTTGGCAAGATAAATTCCCCTTGTTTTAATGCCGACCAAAACACAATTGTCTATACCTTTATTGTGTTCGATAATCTCGTGGGCTATTCTTGTAAGCGCCCTTCTGATCGCCTGGTCATCTAAAACAACCGCTTTTTCCGGCATGCTCATCACCTCTAATTCGTAAAAAAACCTCTCATCCTGAGGATGAGAGGTTTTTGTGCATAACCAACCTACTGTCACACCATTCCTTCTCAGCCTCTCGGGACTGCAGTTAAAGGATGTTGCATTTTCTAAACGTATTATGACAGAGCAAAGCAAAAATGTCAACGATCATTTCTTAACATTTGCAAGATCTTTTCAAATTCTTCCGGGAGCGGTGCTTCAAACATCAAAAACTCTTTTTTCCGGGGATGCTCAAATCCGAGCACGCCTGCATGAAGAACCTGTCCATCAATCGGAAGCGTTTTTTTCGGCCCGTACTTTGGATCGCCTGCAAGCGGATAGCCGATATATTTCATATGCACGCGGATTTGATGCGTCCTCCCGGTTTCCAGCTTGCACTCAATATACGTAAAATCCGAAAAGCGTTCCAACACATAGAAATGGGTGACGGCTTCTTTGCTGTTTGTCTTTGTTACCGTCATTTTTTGCCGATCCTTTGGATCCCTGCCGATGGGAGCATTGATCGTGCCTTGATCATGGGGAATAACCCCATGGACGACCGCCTTATATCTTCTTTCAACTGTTTTTTCCGCAAGCTGCTTTGCCAACGATTCATGTGCTAAGTCATTTTTTGCCACCATCAATAAACCTGAGGTGTCTTTATCAATCCGGTGAACAATTCCCGGGCGGAGAACACCGTTAATCCCTGACAAATCCTTGCAATGAAATAAAAGGCCGTTCACAAGTGTGCCAGTGGTGTGGCCTGGTGCTGGATGAACGACCATTCCTCGCGGTTTATTGACAACGATCACATCTTCATCCTCATAGTATATATCAAGTTCCATCGGTTCAGGCTTGACATCCAGCACTTCTGGTTCCGGAACCAAAACGGTGATGACATCGCCTTTTTGGCATTTGTAATTCGCTTTGACTTTTTTTTGGTTGACGAGAACAACCCCATCCTTGATCCAATTTTGAACAGATGTCCTAGACCAATTTTCATTTTCATTGGCCAAACATTTATCAATCCGTTCATTTTCCTCTTTTTCCGTAACAACAAAAGTAAACTGTTCCATTTTCTACTCCTTTTGTTTCTTTTCTTCGAAAAACAGAAAATATAAAAAAAGCAAAAATACCCCAATTGTCAAAGCCGAATCGGCAATATTAAAAATCGGAAAATTATATTGAAAAATATATGTATGGATAAAGTCCACAACCTCTTTGCGGAAAAGGCGGTCAATAAAATTTCCGATCGCGCCGCCGAGCATCAAGCTGAGGGCAGCCCCCAGCATTGCGTGTTGTTTCGCATATTTTTGCATATAATAAATAATGGCAATGACCACTATCACGGTAATAATATAAAAGAACACCATTTGGTTTTGCAATATTCCCCAAGCCGCCCCTTTATTGCGATGGGACGTTATGTATAAAAAACCGTTAATGATTTCAATGCTTTCACCAATTTCCATATTTTTCACGATCAGCCATTTTGTCCATTGATCGAGAAGGATGACGAATAAAGCAATTATATAATTGTGCACAATGCTTTCCTCCACTCAAAGGCAAGTTTCTTTCAAATTTTAGCACATTTTTTGACAAACAGTAAAGAAGCGCGGCCAGCAAAAAAGTGAAGCTCTTCACTTCACTTTTCCATGAAAACCTATTGATTTTTTTAAATATGTCTTCATATTGAGAAAATCATGAATCGTTCTGGCGGTCGGAACATGTGTTAATTGTTCAATTGGAATTTTTTTTCGTGTTTCTTCACATATACCATAAAGCCCATATTCCATTTTTACTAATGCGCGCTCGACATCGATCAGTTCGTTTTGGACATTGCGGATAAAAGCCGGATCATCCATATGGCAATTGGAAAGCCGCGCATTTAGTTCATCTTTCATTAACGTTAATTCTTCCTTAATGGGATCGAGCGGATTCATAATCAAAACCCCCTCGTCTGTTTTCGTACCTATATTTTAACCTCACGATCATTCAATAACACTTTAAACATTTTCCACTTGCAAAACAGAAAAGCCGTCAAATCGACGGCTTTTAAACAGTATAATGTTCTCGAACAATTGTTGCACATCTTTTGCAGAGCGTAGGATGATCTTCATCGGATCCAACATCTTTTGCTACGACCCAGCAGCGCTCGCATGTGACGCCTTCCGCTTGCTTTACAATTATTTTGATGTTGTCGAAAGCTTGCGCTTCTATTGGCGCTTCTGCATAATCACCAGCATATTCAAGCTGGGATACGATAAAGAGCTGTTTAACATCCTCTTCAATCGCATCAAGCAGCTCTTTTACTTCCTTCTTCGGATAAAGGATGAGTTGAGCGGTTAAAGATTTTCCGATCACTTTTTCATTTCTCGCGTTTTCAAGCGCCTTTAATACATCATCGCGCAGGCGCATGAATTTGTCCCATTTTGCTTCAATTTCTTTGCTTCCTTCAATGTCAATCGTTTCAGGCATATCGACAAGCTGAACGCTTTCTTCCGAAACGGATTCAATGTGGCTCCAAACTTCGTCAGCCGTATGCGGCAAAATGGGCGCCATCAGCTTCACAAGAGCGAGTAGCGCTTCGTGCATTACAGTTTGGATTGAGCGGCGGTCATGGCTGTCAGCTGCTTCAATGTATAAAATATCTTTCGCAAAATCAAGATAAAATGAGCTGAGATCAATGGTGCAGAAATTGTGAACCTCATGATAAACAACCGCAAAATCGTATTCATCATAAGCTTTTTTCACTTTCTCGATCAACTTGTTTAATTTAATGAGAATATAGCGGTCGACTTCCCGTAAATTTTCCGATGGCACTTTGTCTTTGCTCGGATCAAAATCAAACAAGTTCCCCAGCAGGAAGCGGTATGTGTTGCGAATTTTTCGGTAAACTTCTGCCACTTGTTTTAAAATCGCATCAGATACACGGACATCGGATTGATAATCAACAGATGCCACCCATAACCGGAGAATATCGGCTCCGAGCTGCTCCGTCACTTTTGTCGGCGCAACGACGTTTCCTAATGATTTGCTCATTTTCCGCCCTTCGCCGTCAAGCGCAAAACCGTGGCTTAATACCGCTTTATAAGGTGCTTTTCCTGTTACTGCCACTGCAGTGGACAAAGAAGAGTTAAACCAACCGCGATATTGGTCAGATCCTTCTAAGTACAGGTCTGCTGGACGTTCCAATTCTTCCCTTACGGTGAGCACCGCTTGATGCGATGACCCGGAATCAAACCAAACATCCATAATATCCGTCTCTTTCGTAAAAATTCCGTTTGGACTTGATGGATGCGTAAATCCTTCCGGCAGAAGATCTTTTGCCTCGCGTTCAAACCATACATTTGAACCATATTGGCGGAAAAGATTGGCCACGTGCTCAATTGTTTCATCTGTTATGATCGGTTCCCCGTTTTCACCATAAAATACAGGAATCGGCACGCCCCAAACCCTCTGACGAGAAATGCACCAGTCGCTTCGATCTCGAATCATGTTATGAATGCGCATTTCTCCCCAGTGCGGGATCCATTTCGTTTCTTTGATTGCATCAAGCAGTTCTTGACGAAAATCTTTAATGGACGCAAACCATTGCGAAGTTGCCCGGAAAATGGTCGGTTTTTTCGTTCTCCAATCATGCGGATATGAATGAGTAATGAACGAAAGCTTCAAGAGCGCGCCAACTTCTTCTAATTTTTCGGTAATTTTTTTATTCGCATCTTCATAAAACAGTCCTTCAAATCCAGGAGCTTCCTCTGTCATACAGCCTTTTTCATCAACGGGACATAATACGTCCAAACCGTATTTTTGGCCAATGATAAAGTCATCCTCCCCATGGCCAGGCGCAGTATGGACGCAGCCAGTCCCAGCATCTGTCGTCACATGCTCGCCAAGCATCACTAGTGAATCACGTTCGTAAAACGGGTGTTTGGCAACGACATATTCGAGCGCTGATCCTTTGAACGTTTTTACGACTTCATACTCCGTCCAGTTTAATTCTTTCGAAACTTGTTCAAGCAAGGCGGCTGCCAGAACAAAACGGCTGCCAGAAACTTTGACTACGCAATATTCCAATTCAGGATGGACGGCAATCCCTAAATTGGCTGGAATTGTCCATGGAGTGGTCGTCCAAATAACAATTTTTTCTCCTTCCGTTAGCACACCTTTACCGTCTTTCACTTCGAATGCTACATAAATAGAAGGTGAACGTTTCTCATAATATTCGATTTCCGCCTCCGCTAATGCCGATTCGCTTGAAGGCGACCAATAAACAGGCTTCAGCCCTTTATAGATGTAGCCTTTTTTCGCCATTTTACCGAAAACACGAATTTGCTCAGCCTCATATTCCGGTTTCAACGTTACGTACGGATTGTCCCAATCGCCGCGCACTCCGAGCCGCTTGAACTGTTCTCTTTGGCGATTGATCTGTCCCCATGCGTATTCTTCGCATAGCTTGCGAAATTCAGCTACAGACATTTCCTTCCGATTTACCTTTTTATTTTTCGTTAGGGCGGTTTCAATCGGGAGACCGTGCGTATCCCATCCTGGAACATATGGTGCACAAAATCCGCTCATTGATTTATAGCGGATGATAATGTCCTTTAAAATTTTGTTTAAAGCATGACCCATATGGATATCCCCATTGGCAAACGGAGGGCCGTCATGCAAAACAAATAAAGGACGCCCTTTCGTTCGTTCCTGCACTTTTTGATAAATGGACAGTTCATTCCATTTTTGTTGGATTTCCGGCTCTCTTTTCGGCAGATTTCCTCTCATTGGAAAGCTTGTTTTCGGCATTAATAATGTTTCTTTATAATCCATTGCCATACCTCCACATCAAAAAATCTTAGATTTATCTAAATAAAAAACCTCCTCATCCCTAAGGGACGAGGAGGAACATCTCGCGGTACCACCCTTATAGACGACAAAAAGGCATTGCCGTCCACTTCACATTGCTAACGGTTTTTCATCCGCCAAAGCTTACTGAATTCAGCCCGGAACTCAAGGGTGATCTTCGTTCTTCCGCCTTTACCGGGCTTCCACCGTCCCCGGCTCGCTGCTGAAAGGGAATGGAAGAACTACTGTCCCTCTCATTGTTTTTTATATTTCATTTTATTTTCGTATTATAAGAAAAACAGCTGAAAAAAGTCAAGTTATACTTTTGATTCCTCTGTTTCTTCTTCGCCGAGAATCGGTTCAACATTATATTCCATCAAGTGATCCCAATCATCGTTTTTTAACAAATCAAGCTGCGCTTCAATGAGCATTTGAAAGCGGGTTCTGAACACTTTCGATTGCTTCTTCATTTCTTCGATTTCCATCGCAATTTTATGCGATTTTGCCAATGCTTCATTGATGATTCTGTCTGCATTTTTTTCCGCTTCTTTAATGATCAGCTTTGCCTCTTTTTGGGCATTTCTTTTGACATCTTCCGCCGCTTCCTGAGCGACTAAAATGGACTTATTTAATGTCTCTTCTATATTGTTAAAATGGTTGAGTTTTTCCGTTAATTCTTTCACCTTTAATTCAAGTTCTTTTTTTTCACGGATAATCATTTCATAATCTTTAATGACTTGGTCGAGAAACTCATTGACTTCATCTTCATCATATCCGCGAAAACCTTTTGTAAACTCCTTGTTATGAATATCCAATGGCGTTAATGGCACTAAATTCCACCTCCATAAGTATGTTCTTCGGTCAGCGTTATTTCAATTATAAAACATATTTCGACAAAACGGACAACTTTCCTCCATTTTCCTTAAATTATTTTTGAATGCCAACAGCAAGACGCCATTTTTCTTTTTTTGTTTTCCCATCAATCGAGATAATTTTGCTTCTTCCATAACCGCGAACGGAAAATACATCGCCTTCTTTCACTTCAAAATGAGCGTCTTCCGTCACTTTCCAATTTACTTTGATTAGCCCATTTTCAATTAGCGCTTTTACTTTTTGTCTTGACAAGCGGTGGATATTGGCAATCACGGCATCAAGACGGAGAGAAGAAACAGTAATAATGAACTCGTCCATTTCCTTTTTTTCGTCTATCAATTGATGGAATGAAATCGGCTTTAATTGGACGGATGTTCTGCCAACTTTGCTGAAATTCAAGGACAGAAAACGTTCCATTTCCTTCACTGCGATGAACTGCACTATGCCGCCTTCGATGAGAATATCGCCAAATTTTCCTCTTTTCACCCCTAATCCCATCAGAGATCCGAGCACTTCCCGATGAGAAATGTTCACAAATTTTTTCGGATAGACTATTTCAAAAGCGGTGAGTTCAAAATCATCTGCTGTCGGCTGAAAATAATCCGGATAAAGGATCGCCCGTTTTCGCTCCGCATGGTCATAGCCTCCGAAAAATTGGACGCGGACATCGCTATGCTCCCCAATCACCGTTTTCACAATGTTTTGCTCTCTCGGATCCAGAAAATCAATCAATTTCGGCCGATATTGCTCCATTACAATGTTCTTCCAATCAAGCAGCTGGTCAATAAACGGCCTTTCATTTTCGCGAAAATGCTGATATATGCTGTTCACTTACGATACAACTCCAACTTCTTATATAAAAAGCGCCGATTGGAATATTTCCCTTCGCCAATCAGCGCGGTTTTATCAAGATATCATCGAAAAAACGGCATACAGCCCGTAATCGGCAAATCTTAGCGCAATCAACGCAACTATAGGAGAAAAATCAATCATTCCAAGCGGGGGAATAAATCTTCTGAACGGTTCTAAATACGGCTCGCAAATATTTGCCAAAAACTGCCCCACTGCTGTCTCTCTTGCGTTAGGAAACCATGACATCAAAATATAAATGATAATCGCATAGGAATAGATTTCCAACAAAACACTCAAAATGTTATATAACGTCCCCATTTACCATATCTACCACCTTTTATGATCATCTTCTGACAAGAAATCGGAAATCGATCCGGAAATATCTACATTGTCGGGCGCGCATAAAAAGATATCTACTCCAACACGTTGTATATCGCCGCCAATAGCGTAAACGGTTCCGCTTAAAAAATCGACAATTCTTTTGGCCTGATCATGGCCGATGCGCTGTAAATTGACGATGCAAGCCCGTCGGCTTTTTAAATGATCGGCAATTTCTTGCGCTTCTGAATAGGCTCTTGGTTCACACAATACTACTTTAGTCGATTTTTGAACGCTTTGCAAACTGACGATATTTTTTTTGCCATAGCCAGCCTCTCTATCATTATGCTCACTCCGCCTGAACAAAGGCGCTTCATTTACCCTTTCATTCTCAACGTCTTCTACTTCTTCATATTCATATTCTTCATCATCAAGGGCAAAAAAGCTTTTAAATTTGTTTTTAATGCTCATTCCGTTCACCCCCATTTACATTTTCTGATCCGACTAAGGAGGAGCCTATTCGCAAAAACGTTGCTCCCTCCTCAACGGCAATTTCATAATCATTGGACATTCCCATGGAAAGCTCCGTACATGGTGCATATGGAAGGTTTTGCGAATGAATTTGGTCCCTCAACGTTCTTAATAAACGAAAACAGCCGCGGATGACTCCTTCATTGTCTGTAAAAGGCGCCATCGTCATTAAACCAACTATTTCAATATGTGAAAAATCTTTTAATTGATGAATGAAAGAAAGGCATTCTTCCGGTTTGACCCCATGTTTTGTCGTTTCGCCTGAAGTGTTGACTTGCACAAAACATTTTATTTTATTTTTGGCTCTTTTTTCAATTTCCTTGGCTAATGACAATCTGTCAAGAGAATGTATGTAATCCACCTTGTCAATAATATTTTTAACCTTTTTTGATTGCAGTGTACCAATGAAGTGCCAAGTAATGTGAGATCCAATCTCGTTGTATTTATGAAGAAAACCGTCATCCCTATTTTCTCCTAAATGGAGAATGCCTGCATCGATTGCCTCCTTCGCACGGTCTACCGAAACATACTTTGTAACCGCGATGATTTGGATGTCCTGGATATTCCGGTTTGCTTTTTGGCATGCTCGTTCGATTCTTTCTTGAATCATTGCTAAATTTTCTTTAACAGTCAATGCCTACATTCCCTCCTTCATGCCAATGAATCCCATCATTCTTCCCGTTTTTCCTTTATCCCTTCTGTGAGAAAAAAAGAGATTCTCATGACAGCTTGTACAATAGGATGATACTACAATCTGTTCATCCGGCACCCCTTTTAAAATCAACAGCTCCCGGTTCAACTCTGCAAGATTGACTGCGTATTGCCCTGTTTTCACTTGTCTTACTAGCCGGCCGGATTTATTTAACGGATAAACGGCATTTAAGCCTTCCAACACATCATCATTGACAACATAACAACAATCGCGGATGGAAGGGCCGATTGCCGCATGGATCTCTTCGACGGCAATTCCTTCCTCTTTTGCCCAATGATCCACGAATTCACCTGCAATATTTTTCGCTGTTCCTCTCCAGCCAGCATGGCATATGCCAATAAGGGAGTTTTTAGGAGAAAAAAAGAAAATCGGTACGCAATCGGCAAAAAAAAGAGCCAGCAGGACATTTTTTTCAAATGTATAGAGACCGTCGGTGCCGGAAATGCATTCATCATAAGAAAAAACACCGGCACCTTTATGGTGCTGCGTAACTTTGACAATCTTTTTATCATGAACTTGATCGGCGCACACCCAGTTGGAAAGATTGGCTTTGATCTTGTCTCCCACTATTTTGCGGTTCTTTATAACCGCTTTGCTGTCATCCGGAACATGGAGTCCTAAATTTAATGATTGAAAGGAATCTTGGGAGACACCTCCATTTCTCGTCGTGAAGCCGATGATTAGCTGCGGATGATGTTCTTTCCAATCTGGGATGGACAACACCGAAGAATCAACAATTTGAAAAGGCTCTCGTTCCATATAATCAATCCTTTTCGACAATCTCCCTTTTTATTTTACCACATCTATACTCCGTCTTTAACGAATTTTCGCTTTAATTGGCAATTTCTTTGTCATCTTTTGATATTCTTACTAAAATAACATCTTCGCCAATTTTTACAATATTCCTCCAAGGAATGACGATTTCCTCCCCCCGTCCAAATATTCCTAGCATTTTTCCTTGCTGGCCTATCATAATCGCTTGGATTTTGCCTGTCGTTACATTGATATCGAGATCGTCGATGTTGCCTAATTTTTTGCCGTCATAAACATTTACAACATCTTTTGCCTGCAGTTCGGAAATATGAATCACCTTTCCCTTCTCCTCTCCGTTCTTCCTATATTGATTTATATGTTCTTTCAACAGAAATCATGATAAAGGACCATGCTCGCCAGAACATGGTCCTTGTAAAACTATTGAATATTTTTCGTCATCTGCTTTATGGCCGCTTTTTCAAGCCTTGATACTTGTGCTTGGGAAATGCCGATTTCTTCCGCCACCTCCATTTGCGTTTTCCCTTGAAAAAATCGTTTTTTCAAGATCAGCTTTTCCCTGTCATTTAAACGCCGAATTCCTTCTTTTAATGCGATTTCTTCAATCCATTTTGAATCACGGTTTCGTTCATCACTCAACTGATCCATGACATAAATCGGATCACCGCCATCATTGTAAATGGGTTCAAACAGCGAAACCGGATCCTGTATGGCATCGAGGGCGAAAACGATCTCTTCCTGCTCAACTTCCAGCACTTTGGCTATCTCCTCTGCACTCGGTTCACGGGATGTTTCACTCATTAATTTTTCGCGGACTTGCAACGCCTTATAGGCTATATCCCTTAACGATCTTGACACTCTGATCGGATTGTTGTCCCTTAAATACCGACGAATTTCGCCAATGATCATCGGCACCGCATATGTAGAAAATTTGACATTTTGACTTAAATCAAAATTATCAATCGATTTCATTAAACCGATGCAGCCTACTTGAAATAAATCATCCACATATTCTCCTCTGTTGTTGAATCGTTGGATAACACTGAGCACAAGGCGCAAATTGCCGTTGACAAGTTTTTCCCTGGCTGATAAATCGCCGTTTTGCATTTGTTTAAACAACACTCTCATTTCCTCGTTTTTTAAAACCGGAAGCTTTGAAGTGTCTACACCGCAAATTTCAACTTTGCTTTTCGCCATTTTGTTTCCCCCTCAGGAGTTCTTGCTGTACTATGATCAGTATCTCCCCGAGAAGGAAAAATATGCACAAGCTTTTCAATCGCTTTTTTCCAAATTGCTTGGCGAAACAACTTTATGATGTCTATTTATTTACAGCATTTTATTAAATTCTTTCCGCAATCGTTTAATAATTCTTTTTTCAAGTCTCGAAATATAGGATTGGGAGATGCCGAGCATATCGGCGACATCTTTTTGCGTTTTCTCTTCCCCTCCGTGCAGGCCGAATCTAAGCTCCATAATTTGTTTTTCCCGATCGTTTAACTGTGCAAGCGCCCGCATCAGCAGCTTGCGGTCAATGTTCGCCTCCAAATCCTTTGTAATAATATCGACATCTGTTCCAAGCACATCGGAAAGCAGCAGTTCATTCCCATCCCAATCTATATTAAGAGGTTCGTCGAAGGAAACTTCGGAGCGTGTTTTATTGTTTCGTCTTAGGTACATAAGTATTTCGTTTTCAATACATCTCGATGCATATGTAGCAAGTTTGATTTTTTTCTCAGGGTTGAAAGTGTTGACAGCCTTTATTAAACCGATTGTGCCGATGCTGATTAGATCTTCGATATTGATCCCGGTGTTTTCAAATTTGCGGGCGATATAGACGACAAGGCGCAAATTGCGTTCAATTAAAATAGAACGGGCCGCCTGATCTCCTTTCGGAAGTTTTTTTAAAAGCACTTCTTCCTCTTCTTTTGAGAGAGGCGGAGGCAATGCTTCACTTCCGCCGATATAATAGATTTCATCACTTTTCAGCCCGACTTTCCATAAAAACTTGTACCATAAATAAGTTAAATAAAAGCGAAATTTTCCCATTTTGCTCTCCTTTCTGTATGTATTCATGTATTAGGATGCATGCTGTTTGTTTCCTTTCTGAATCATTTTTGGATGAATGATGCACTGGTAATCACCTTCACTCGACAATGCCATAGGCTCAAGGCCGATCAAAGGATGAAAAACCATTAGCTTCTCTTCTTTTAATTGAATGATGAGTTGATCGGCTTTTATAGCCAGCAAAAATTGATGATCCCTCCCTACTGCTCGATAAGGAATAATTCTGAGCCGCTCGACCCAATCTGTCTCAACTGTTTGAGATAACGCATCAAGCGGGTTTTGGCGGGAAATGATCCGAAAAATGTTTTCCGGAAGCAGATCTTTTATTTTTTCTGTTTCCACAATCATGACGGGCTTGTTTGTGATTGGATCATGAAGTTGATTTCCGCTGTCGATCAATCCTTTTAGGGCAGCCTTTTGATTTTCAATGATAATGGCGACTTCAACAATTTGGTCATAGAAAATTTTTTTTGCTTCGAGCTGTTCGAATCGTATACGGGAAAAATACCAAACAATGGGAAAGCCAATGATCACAAACATCCATCCGACAGGGTCGCCAAAACCTGTGCTATTCGTTAAAATCACTTGATCTTGAAAGATGACGTTGCTTTGAAAAAAATAATAGGCGCCGAGCATTCCGCCACCGATTGCAAATGAGACAAAATAAAACGTGCATAAAGTACTAAAAAAAGTACGGAACCGATGGAAACCAAATGCGAGAACCACCATCGCGCAAGAAAGAATCAGCTTGGATTCCGGACGGTTTGCAAAAGGAGCTAACGGTGTAAAAAGCAAAATAACAATGGAAGAGCCAATCAGTGCTGATATGATCAGCCTCCAAGGTTTTATCTTTTTTTTTAAAATCATCCCTGTTAACAATAGGAGCATGGCATCAAAACAAAAATTGAGCAGCCAAACAGCATCCAAATAAACGGCCAACCATCTCTCCCTCTCCATATTCTTTTATGCATCGTTTCTTTTCCTGCTACAAGCTAGTATAAATGTTTTAAATTCCAAATTGTGTCATATAATGCCGAAAGCAAAAAATATTTTTTGCCGGATTCATGATGATTTCGTCGATTCAACAAAAAAAGCATGGGGCTGTCCGAAAAGGGGTTTTCAGACGAATTTATGAAAAAAGCAAGACCCAGGAATGCTGTTATATCAACATTCTTGGGTCTTTTACTTGGAAACATGTGACACTAAAATGGACTTTTTAGACAGTCCGATGCTTTCTTCATCATCAGCGCCGTTTGCGGTTTCTTAGGAAAGTTGGAATATCCAATGTATCTTCAGCCTGCTGAAAGGTGCGGTTAGCCAAATCTTGCTGAGGTTCTTCTCGTTTCGGATCTCGTTTTGGCAGCATGTTTGATTTTAAATTTTGAGAAAAAAAGCGATTGTCTTGTTTGGCCGAATTTGACTCGACTTCACGAAAGCCTGTGGCAATGACAGTGACAACAATTTCATCCTTTAAGTTTTCATTGATGACAGAACCAAAAATCATATTGACATCCTGGTCTGAAGCAGAAGCAACAATGTCAGCTGCCTCCTGCACTTCATACAAACTTAAATTTGTCCCGCCCGTAATGTTCATCAGCACTCCTTGTGCACCATCAATCGACGTTTCAAGAAGAGGACTGGAAATGGCTTTTTTCGCAGCTTCAGCAGCACGGTTTTCTCCAGTGGCTACACCAATGCCCATCAAAGCAGAACCTTTATTCGACATGATGGTTTTGACATCCGCAAAATCCAAATTAATCAATCCGGGAACGGCAATTAAATCAGAAATTCCTTGCACCCCTTGGCGAAGAACATTATCCGCTTCGCGGAACGCTTCTAACATTGGCGTATTTTTGTCGACAATCTCAAGCAATCTGTCATTCGGAATGACAATCAATGTATCGACCGATTCTTTCATCGAAGCGATTCCGCCGGCAGCCTGCATCGCCCGCTTGCGGCCTTCAAATGTAAACGGCCTCGTCACAACACCGACGGTTAAAGCTCCCAAGTCTTTGGCAATTTGTGCGATAACAGGTGCAGCTCCAGTTCCAGTGCCGCCCCCCATTCCGGCAGTTACAAACACCATGTCCGCTCCTTTGAGCGCTTCTTCAATTTGCTCTTTGCTTTCTTCAGCCGCTTTTTTTCCTACTTCCGGATTTGCCCCTGCCCCCAAACCTCTCGTCAGCTTGGCGCCTATTTGCAGTTTTATTTCCGCTTTGGAAAGATTCAATGCTTGCGCATCGGTATTGACTGCAATAAATTCAACACCTTGTACACCATGTTCAATCATCCGGTTGACAGCATTGTTCCCGCCGCCACCCACTCCTATCACTTTTATCGTCGCAAACCCGTCTATGTTCGTTTCAAACTCCAACATGCAAATCCTCCTAATCCATCAATGCTCTATTGACGAAATATTTATTCGAAAAAGTACCCAAAAAATTTTTTCACTCTGCTCATTTTTTCTTCGCTTTTTGGTTTTGAAGCCTGTTTTTTATGAGAGGTGTAAGAATCATCAGGAACCGTCTGTTGAACCCTATCTAATTCCACATGCGATCCAATCCTTCTTCCTTGTATTTTCGCATTTTTATAAGCAAATTGGATCAGCCCGACACCTGTCATGTATTGAGGATTTCTGACGCCGATATAATCAGGGCTGGCAATTCGTACGTTATGTGCGAGAACGGTTTGGGCAAGTTCGAGCAAACCCGGAATATTGGCGGTTCCGCCCGTTAACACAAACCCTCCCGGCAATTCCCTGAAACCAAGCTTCGTCACTTCTTTTCTCACAAGCTGAAAAATTTCCTCAGTTCTGGCTTCAATGATTTCCGCAATGTCCAATTGGCTGAACTCTTGCGTTTTATCACTGCCGATCAGCGGGACGTCAAACACTTCCTCCACAGACGCATGTTCATAAAAAGCATGTCCATGCTTCATTTTGATCTTTTCTGCCTCTTCCGTTGAAGTTCTAAGGCCGATGGACAAATCGTTCGTAATATGTTCACCGCCCACAGGGAGAACTGACGTTGTTTTTAATTCACCATTTTCAAAAACGGCGATGGTAGTGGATCCGCCGCCAATATCAATCAGGGCTACGCCTAAATTTTTTTCGTCTTTCGATAATGCTGCAGACCCGCAGGCAAGGGGCTGTAGCGCAATATCCGTTATTTCCAAACCAGCGCGTTCTACACAACGCAGCAAGTTATGTAACATTGTTTTCGATCCTGTTATGAGGAGACCTTCCATTTCAAGCCTTACTCCGAGCATTCCGCGGGGATCGTGAATGCCATCCAGGCCGTCGACGATAAACTGTTTCGGGATGCAATCGATAATTTCCCTTTCAGGAGGAATCGACAAAACTTGAGCTGCTTCGATGACACGTCTGACATCATCATTTTTTATTTCCCGGTTCTCGCTTGATACTGCAACAACACCATGGCAATCTTGAAGATGTATATGGGAAGCATTCACGCCGACAACAACTCTTTTCAGCGGAATGCCGACCATCCTTTCCGCCTGTTCGACAGCTTTTTTGATCGAATGAACCGTTTCATCTATATCAACGATTGATCCTTTTTTCAAGCCTTTTGAGTTTACATTGCCAACGCCAATGATATTTAAAGATTCATCCATGATTTCGCCAATGATCACTTTTACATTGGATGTACCGATGTCAAGACTTACAAATATTTCATTGTTGTTCATACTTCTGGCACCTCCTTATTTCAACACTACTATTCTATTATGTCTTAAACAACAATACAATGAATCGAACGTTACATCTTTGTATCATTTCATTATATGGTTAAATTCAACGCACCTGCTTTATTCCCTTTTTATTTCTTGAATTTTTTTGCTTTCTAATTTTTTCTGCCGCCATTTTTCAATTAATAGTCTGCGAATAACGGCAATGTTTTGGAATAGGCGAACACCAAAAGCAAACATCGCTACTAAATACAAGTCTACACCAAGATGAACTCCGAGAAAAGCTAAACATGCGGCCAAAACAATATTAAAAAAGAATCCTGACACAAATACGAGCTCATCATAAACGCCTTGCAAATGAGCCCGCACTCCCCCGAGGAGCGTATCAAGCGCTGCCAGTATCGCAATGGATAAATAATTTGAATATTCTTCCGGTATGTGAATATTGCTGTATATTCCTAGCATAATCCCTAAAAGAATGCCAATAATCGGAAGCCACATTATGAATTCCCTTCCTTTTCAGCTTTAAGGGGCGCCACGTTTTTCATGCGAATCGTTTCGTTATAGGGCGGAATTTTGAGATCATTTAGCGGTCTTGAAATCGTCAACTTTAAGTTATCGATCGCAAAATCATCTTTCAAAGCAGATCCTTGAATTTTGTTATAAAGTTTCTCCGCGTCTTCGGAAATTACTTTAATTTCAAGCGGATAACCAACGATGCTGTTTCCATCAATTTTGGTGATGCCGTTGATATCTCGAATCACCGTAGTATTGATGATCCGAAAGCCGCCTATTGAAATTTCTTCCGCATCAAAAAAATTTAATTCATTGATTAAATGCTTCAAGAGATCCGGTGAAATCGGGCGAACTTCTCCACCGAGCTGTTCGTCAAAAAGGGGTTCGATCGTCAAGACTACTCCTTCACCGACAGCTTCTGCTAGCCCTGCTTCCTGTTTTAGTTTTGCCAATGTTTCTTTTAACGCATTTTCAGGGCTATCTTCTTTCTCCATATTTTTAAGAACTTGGTCATATTTGCGAATCTCTTTAAGCAACTCCACCTGCAATTTTTGTTCTTTTTTTAAATCTTCGCGAAGCTCCCACATGTCGCGGGTATCGCGCACTTCAGGTTCTTTAATCGAGCGGTATTGAACAGCTGCCATAAAACCAAAAATGGTCGTGATGATGGAAAATGTCAACGCCATTTTCCAATTTGTTTTGTCCAATCGTTCATCACCTTTCTTAATTAATAGCGGTTTTTGGCGACGATTCATTCGTCAGGCGCGGGCCTAATTTTATTTCTTTTTTCTTTTCAATGGCAACGACAATATTTTCATATGACAGCTGATCAAGCACTCCTCCTGCTATGTTTAATGCCTGATAAAGCACTTCGGCATCACCAATAGCGGTAATGACAAACGGCGCGGGAAATTGGTTGCCATCGACCGTCACTACGGGACCGTTGCATTGAATATACGAATCATGGAAAATTCTTTGCCCGTTTATGGCAACGGCAGCAGCTCCCGAAATAAGCAATTCATTGACAACTTTAAAAAGATGATATTCATGAACGATATAGTTGTTGACATTTTCCCCCTCAGGTATATAGGAAGCATCTTCGAGCGTTACTTCCACCCCTTCTCCTTTCACACCCACTTCTCCAACAAACATTCTCATTTTTTCAACATCTTCCACTAAACGGTAGTATATTTCTTTTTCCTTCTTTAAATTTTCCTCAATTTCTGTGACTTTTTTCTGTTTACGGTATAGTTCCTCCTGAAGTTCTTTATTCATCTTTTCCTGCTCGATGAGCAGCTGTCTTATTTGGTATTCTTTTTCCCATTGCTCAGGGGATCGGGTTAATTTTGGTTTTTCGCGGGTTATCTGAAAGGAATAGGATAGTAAAAACCCGACGACAAGCATGATAAAAAAAAACATCACATAGCTACCCTTTGCTTTTTTCATCGGATCTTTCTCCTTCTTCACTTTTCATAGCTTTCAAAATAGGTGCCGACTTCCAGATGAATTACACCTTTCTCTTTGGGATCGAGTTCCTTGACAATGAGGGGATATGACTTCATTTTATCCGCAAATGTTTTCAGTGAAGCCCTTACTTCATAACCGTTGTTCATGTACAAAGTAATTTGGTACGGATCCATTTTAACCGGTGTGTAATGAATTTCAGAAATGGAATAGGAAATAGAGCGAGGGAGTGACATCAGCTGCTTAGCCATCAGCTGGGTGTATTCATCTTCTTTAAAACCGATTAAGATTGGTGCATCGGGCGCTTTTACACTTTTTGTCTCCTTCAGCATATGTCCGTTTTCTAAAATTGGATAAAAAGAAGATCCGCTGGAAACGTATGCAACTCGTTTCCATTCTGTAATTTGAACCAAAATGGTGTTTGGAAAGATTTTTTTTATCTCAGCCTTTTTAATTTGTTCATGGGACTCGACGGCTTTTTCCGTCTGTTTCTTGTCGACGCTCCAAAAATTTGTGCGCTGATCAATTCCGGTCAACTTGACGACCGTTTCGTCGGCAACATTCAAATTGCCTTCCACTTCAACTCGTTTTACATCGCTCAACGGCGTTTCCAAATAAATAATGATGAATATGAGAAGACAGAAGACGGTCATAAACGTAATGAACCGCCTGTTTGCCTTGCGTTTTCTCTGCTCCTTTAATTTTGGTATCCGGTCTTCAAGTGAAACGATATTTTTATTTTTCAATCTTTGAGTCACCCCGTCCTAGATCGTTAGACCTAGGTTTGTTTGATCCCGAGCTTGTCCGAAAAGGTTGGAAAGGTGAAAAACGGCATTAAATGCCGTTTCTTTTACAATCTTTTTGAAACTATTATAACACGTATGAAAGCAGGAAAGGGATAAGAATTTTTTCCTATTTATTCCTTCCTATGATTTCAACTTCTGTCTTCAATTCAATTTGGTATTTTTCCAAAACGGTCTTTTTGGCAAGATCAATTAAAGCCAGAACATCTGAGGCTTTGGCATCATCTGCGTTTACAATAAAATTGCCATGCATCTCCGATATTTTGGCTCCTCCCATTTGACGGCCTTTTAAGCCGGCTTTTTCAATCAATTCCCCCGCATAATGTGGAAGAGGATTTCGAAAAATGCTGCCAGCACAAGGGGAATCCCATGGCTGCGTTTCTTTTCGATATTCTTTGTTATGCTGCATTTTCCCAACAATCTCTTCCCGATTGCCGGCTTTCAACTTAAAAACTGCTTCAAGGCAAATACCCGGACGCTTGTCTTGGAGCACAGAGTGCCGGTAGGAAAATTCCATTTCTTCATTGTCCAGCCATTCCATCGTTCCGTCCGCAAAAAGAATGTGCGCCTTTTTCAATATTTGCGAAATATCGGATCCGTGTGCACCGGCATTCATATAGACGGCGCCCCCGACAGAACCGGGAATTCCGCTTGCAAACTCCAAACCGGACAACCCTTTTCTGCTGATGAGCGTTGACAAGGCCACTAGGGAATATCCGCCGCCTGCCGTCACTTCCTCACCGTTTATTTTAAGGTGGCTGATCCCTTTGCCTAATTTGATGACAACACCGTCAATTCCTTCGTCTAATACTAATAGATTTGAACCTCTGCCAATGACTCGCCAATGGACGCCGTATTGCCGGACGATCTCCATCGTTTTCTTTACAGCTTCCATGCTTTTTGGCTCGACAAAAATATCAGCCGGTCCGCCAACTTTCATTGTCGTATGTTTTTTTAACGGTTCTCCTTCAATCACTTTCCCTATATCGGCTTTTTCCAAAGCTTCTACAAGCTGTCTCACTTTCAGATCTCTCCATTCTTAATTCTTTTTCTTGGTAATGACCAGTTCTTTCATCACCTCATAAAGCCTTGTTGCCGCATCACGGATTCCTAATGCCCTTGAGGCGTTTTTCATTTTTTCCAGTTTGTCGGAATGAAGCAAAATACCGTCTATTGATGTCAGCAGCTTTTGTCCTGTCAAATCTTTTTCTAATAACAAGACAGCCGCCTTTTTATCGCTCAAAGAGCGGGCATTGATTTCTTGGTGGTTGGCCGTCACATAAGGGCTTGGAATTAAAATGCTCGGCAGTCCGAGTGCGGTAATTTCCGCCAATGTCGTTGCCCCAGCTCTTGAAACAATTAAATCGACAGCTGCTAAAACTTCTGGCATATTATGAATAAACGGTTTGATGATGACATTTTCGGGAGGCTGTTTTTGTTTTAATTGATCGATGATTTGGCCATAGTGAACTTCACCTGTCACATACACGACTTGATACGGTTTGTTGGCAAATTCACTTAGGATGCTGAGGACCGATTCGTTGATTGGACGCGCGCCGCGGCTGCCGCCAAAAATGAGAACAGTTTTTAAATCCTTTTTTAGATTCAGCGCAGCTCTGCCTCTTTCGCCATCAACTCCTATTACTTCCTGTGCCCGCGGATTACCAGTGAGTACTACTTTGCCTTCCGGAAAATACTTTTTTGATTCTTCAAAGGAAATCGCTACCTTATCCGCATATCGCGCCAGAAATTTGTTGGTGACACCCGGCAGGCTGTTTTGTTCATGAATGATCGTCGGTATGCCAAGTTTGCTAGCCGCATAAACAACGGGGCCGCAAACATATCCTCCGGTTCCGATGACGACATCTGCTTGAAAGTGTTGCAGCCACTTTTTGCAGACCGAAACACTTTTGATAAAGCGATGAATGGTTTTCAAATTTTCCAAAGTAAACTTTCGTTTAAATCCGCTGATGTCAATCGCTCGAAAAGGAATTTGTTCACGGTTGACAATTTCTTTTTCAAGTCCTTTTTCCGTCCCTATGTATAAAAACTCGACATTTTTTTCTTGTTTTTGCACTTCCTTTATAAAAGCAAGGGCAGGATAAATATGACCTCCAGTTCCTCCCCCGCTGACAACTATTTTCATCATCCTGGCCTCCTGATAATCAAAATAATGCATTGTGTACTCATTTCCAACGGCAAGGCAAAATGTCTTTTATATTTTTGCATGTTGACTAATATTTAACAAAACGCCAATCGCCATCAGCATTAATGTTAAGGATGAGCCGCCATAACTCAAAAACGGCAGAGTAATGCCTGTCACAGGCATCAATCCTGTCACAACCCCAATGTTGATAATGACTTGGATCGCTACCATCGCAATAATTCCTACCGCCAGCAAGCTTCCATATAAATCCGGCGCTCCCAACGCAATGATAATGCCGCGCCACAACAGAAGAGCAAACAGCAATAGCACAAGGGAACCGCCGATAAAACCGAGCTCTTCCGCCACAATGGCAAAAATAAAGTCCGTTTGCGGTTCAGGCAAATAAAAAAATTTTTGTCTGCTCTGACCCAATCCTAATCCGAACAATCCGCCAGGGCCTATGGCGTAAAGCGATTGAATAATTTGAAATCCGCTTCCGAGCGGATCTTCCCACGGATCTAAAAAAGAGGTAATTCTTTTGATTCGGTATGGCGCCGATAACACTAAAACCGCAAAGCCAAACACGCCAATCAGCCCTAATCCGATAAAATGGCGGATTTTAGCCCCAGCAACAAAAATCATGACGGTGCATGCCCCCACCATCACGGTCGCAGTTCCCAAATCCGGCTGCAGCATAATGATGGCGAAGGCAAGAAATACTAACCCTAATGATGGGAAAAGACCTTTTCGGATTGTTGTTATGTTTTTTTGATTTTCAGACAGAAATTTTGCAAGAAAAGCGATCATGGCGAATTTCATAAACTCCGACGGCTGGATGGAAAATGCACCGACCCCTATCCAGCTTCTGGAACCGTTGCGGACCATCCCAATTCCGGGAATCAATACAGCGATGAGCAGGATGAAACAAACAATCAAGAGAAACTTTGCCCATGACCGCCACGTCCAGTAATCAAAATTCATGAAAAAGAACATGGCGATGATTCCCAAAGCGGCAAACAACATTTGCCTTTTTGCGAAGAAAAACGCATCGTCAAATTTGTACGCCGCCCAAATGGCGCTAGCGCTGTACACCATGATCAATCCAATCGTCAACAGTAAAAAGGTGACGATGATAAGGACGAAGTCAGGAGATTTGCTTTTTGCCGTCACGCCGAACACCCCGATCTTTTTTTTGGGCTTTCAAAAGTACGAGCCCTTATTTCAGCTTATGCACGGCGTTTATGAAAATGTCCCCTCTCTCTTCAAAAGTTTTGTATTGATCCCAGCTTGCACATGCGGGAGAGAGCAGAATTACATCCCCTTTTTCCGATAAGCGAAACGCCGCAAAAGCCGCTTGTTCCACATTATCGACACGTTCAATTTTTTCTATTCCGGCATTTCTAGCCGCACGTTCAATTTTTTCCGCCGTTTGGCCAAAGGTGATGACCGCTTTTACCCTTTTTAAAAAAGGCTCTAATTCATCAAATTCATTGCCGCGATCAAGGCCACCGGCAAGGAGAATCACAGGGGATGAAAAAGCTTCCAAGGCTTTTGTTGTCGCCAAAATATTGGTGGCTTTGGAATCATTGTAAAATTTTCTCCCCTTTATTTCCATGACAAATTGAAGGCGGTGTTTTACCCCGGTAAAAGTGGTTAAAACTTTCCGAATGGCATCATTTCCAACTTGTTTTGCTTTCACTGCGCAAATGCTTGCTAAAATATTTTCCACATTATGCTTGCCGACAAGTGCAATATCCTTTACATCGATGATTTTTTCGTCATTATAATATACGGCATCCTCCTTTAAATAGGCGCCTTTCATATCTTGTTTTTTCGTTGAAAAATAAACTTTTTTCCCTTTTGATTGCTTCGAGAGTCTTAAAACGTCTTGATCATCCGCATTTATGACAGCAACCGAGTTCTCGTCTTGGTTGGCAAATATTTTTTCTTTAGCTTTCATATATTCTTCTCTCGTTCCGTGATAGTCCAAATGCGCATTAAAAATGTTCAACAGTACCGCGACTGCCGGCCGGAAATGAATCGTTCCCAGAAGTTGAAACGATGATACTTCCATTACGATAAGATGATCTTTCGTTGCCTCTTGAACCACTTCACATGCGACATTGCCGATATTTCCTGCCAACAGCGGTTTCTTTCCATCCGCTTTAAGCATTTCGTATATGAGCGTTGTTGTCGTTGTTTTCCCGTTGGAACCGGTTATTGCAATAATTTCCGCTTCGCAAATTTGATACGCCAGCTCTATTTCCGTGATAATGGGAATGTTCATGGCAAGTGCTTTTTGCACAATCGGATTGGAATAAGGAATTCCAGGATTTTTTACAATGATCTCGATCTCTTTTTGCTCGAGCAGCTGTTCAGGGTGCTCTCCTAATATGAGTTCAATTCCTAGCTTTTCCAAGTCTCTGACTTCGTCGGATGCTTCGTATTTTTTTACATCATTGACGGTAACATGTGCACCGAGTTTATGCAATAATTTAGCGGCTCTTAAGCCGCTCTTTGCCAAACCTAGTACAAGAACTTTTTTATTTTGGTAATCATGAATTTTTTTCAATTATAGCCACACCTCGATCACTATTCCTAGTATTGCAAAAAGCAAGCCCATTGCCCAAAAAGTGACAACCACTTTCCACTCCGACCATCCATTTAATTCATAATGATGGTGAAGAGGGCTCATTTTAAACACGCGCTTGCCTGTCATTTTAAACGAAATGACTTGTATAATCACTGACAGAGTTTCGATGACAAACACACCGCCAATGACAATCAGCAAAATTTCCAATTTTGTTAATATCGCTACTGCGACAACAGCACCGCCTAGAGCCAAAGAACCGGTGTCCCCCATAAAAACTTTAGCTGGATGAGCATTAAACACTAAAAATCCTAAAACTGCCCCTACGACGGAAACACTGAAAATGGCGATATCGAATTGGCCGTTGTTCCAAGCCAATACGGCAAAAGCTCCAAACGCAATTGCCGCACATCCTGAAAGAAGCCCGTCAAGCCCGTCGGTTAAATTCACAGCATTGGAACCGCCAACGAGCATAAAAACAACAAGCAATCCATAAAGCAAACCGAGGTCGACGGAAAGTTCAGTCCCCGGCAAGCGGATCAACGTCGAAAAACCGTATTGGTGCAAAATGATAAAAAAGATGACGGCAATTAATATTTGGCCTGCAAGTTTTTGCTTGGAGGTCAACCCTAAATTTCTTTTCATCACAACCTTTATGAAATCGTCCAAAAAGCCAAGCAGGCCATACCCGATTGTTACAAACAATAGCAAATACATTTCCAAGCCGGGCCGGGAAAACTTGGACACCATTACAAGGGCGGTGATGACAATTGACAGAATGATCATAATTCCCCCCATTGTCGGGGTTCCGGATTTTTTTTGATGAGATTTCGGCCCTTCTTCTCGAATGCTTTGGCCAAATTTCAGTTTTCTTAAAAAAGGAATAAATACAGGAGAAAGTAATACACTAATTAAAAAAGCCATTAAAATCGTAAATAATATTACTTGCTCAAGCATGATTACTTCCTCCCTCCAACCAAAACGCAAGGAAATCTTTTGCCTGTATTACCATATGTCCGTTGATGTTGAACCATTCCAATTTCATCATGATCCTCTTTCTTGCTAGATTTCTTTTCCCTTTTGCATGACAACTGATTGAATGGCGCGTACAGCCACTTCCCGATCATCGAAGTCAAATTTTTCATTGCCGATTTGTTGATATGTTTCATGGCCTTTTCCTGCCACCAAAACGACATCTCCTTTTTTTGCGTTCTGAATGGCAAACAGAATGGCTTCCTTTCGATCTAAAATAGAATGAAAATGCTTGCCGATAACTCCTGTTTCCATTTCTTTTAAAATTTGCTGTGGATCTTCACTTCTAGGATTATCTGATGTGAAAATCGCTTCATCCGCCCATTTTACGGCAATTTGCGCCATCAGCGGCCGTTTTGTCCGGTCGCGGTCGCCCCCGCAGCCAATGACAACAAACACTTTCCCTTCGCAAAATTCTTTTACGGTCTTAAGCACGTTTTCCAAACTGTCAGGTGTATGGGCATAATCAACGATCACAGAAAAATCTTGGCTGCAATCAACAAGTTCAAAACGGCCGCGAACACCTTCCATTGTTTGAACCGCTTCTATGATGATATTCAGGTCAACGCCTGAAACAAGGCATGCCGACACAGCTGCCAAAACATTGTAGACGCTGAATGTGCCCAGTAATTTCATTCGAATCGGAAATGTTCCCTCTGGAGTCACCATTTCAAAAAACGTTCCGCCCGGTTTCATTTCGATATTTGCCGCCATGATGTCGCACGGCTTTTCAATGCCATATGTCACAATGGGAGCTGATGTCATATGCTTATAATATTCGGAAGCAGGATCATCCCCGTTTAAAACGGCGAATTTGGGATGTTTGTGGTCGTAGCGGTTCCCAAGCTGTGCAAACAAAAGCCCTTTCGCTGTACGATATTCCTCCATTGTTTTGTGGTAATCTAAATGGTCTTGCGACAAGTTCGTAAACACCGCTACATCGAAATCGCAGCCGTAGACGCGCCCCATGTGCAAAGCATGGGATGATACTTCCATTGCGGCATGAGTGACATGTTCATCAACCATTTGCCGAAACGTTTTTTGCAGCGTCAAGCTGTCGGGCGTTGTATTTTTTACTTCATATTGTTGATCTCCAATTTTTGTATACATCGTGCCGATCAACCCGGTTTGATAACCCGCCGTCCGGAAAATGTGTTCGATAATATGGGTAGTTGTCGTTTTTCCATTAGTTCCGGTCACACCGATCAGGTGGATGTTATGGGTCGGTTGGCCATAAAAAAAATCTGCTAACATGGCCATTGCCCGCTTCGTATCCGGCACCAAAACGACCGGAACGTTTTTCAAACCTTCCAGCTTCTTTTCGGATATGATGGCGGAAGCGCCTTTTTTGGCGGCATCCGCTGCGTAATCATGTCCGTCGACCGTAAACCCTTTTATGCAAATAAATAAGCTTCCTTGTTTAACTGTTCGTGAATCCATTTCGATTGAAAAAATTTCAGGATTGCCTTCCCCATATTTTTTATATTGAGGCAAAGCGGTTAATAAGCTATCGAGTTTCATCGCGATAAATCCTTTCATCCTAAATACACATTCTTTCTTATTGTAGCTTAGCTTAAAAACTGCTACAAGGGCTTTTTGAAAGCAAGCACTTTCATGAAAGCCCTTTTTGGCAGATGATTTACTTTTATTCTCCGAAAAAGATGCGGATGGTGGAGCCTTCTTTCACTTTTACTCCAGCTTTTGGAGATTGTTCAACAACGGTATTCCCGCTGCCGCTTGCATCCAATTGAAGATTTGTCATTTGCTCTAGCAGTTCTTTTTTCTTAAGGCCTACCATGTTGGGAACTTCAACATATTTCGGGTCTGACCAATTGTAGGCCGTTTTTTCCATTTGATTTTTTCTTTGTTTTACTCCGAGCTCACGTAAGCTGTCTTTCATAATGGATCCGACAATCGGTGCCGCGACAAGGCCGCCGAATTGCACTGTTCCTTTCGGATTATCTACAGCGACATATACGACAATTTGCGGGTCATCCGCTGGTGCAAAGCCGATAAAAGACACGATATGGTTGTTGGCCAAATAGCCTCCCCCGGGAGCCGCTTTTTGCGCAGTTCCAGTTTTTCCTCCGACTCGATATCCTTCCACAAACGCCCCTTTTCCGGTGCCATTTGCTACGACACTTTCAAGTGCATAACGGATTTGCTTGGACGTCTGCTCGGAAATGACCCGCCTTTTGGCTTTAGGAGTATTTTTGGCTACTACCTTTTTGGTTTCAGGGTCAATCCATTCTTTTGCAATATATGGGGTATACAAAATTCCTCCGTTTACAGCCGCCGATACAGCCGCCACTTGTTGAATAGGTGTAACGGACACACCTTGCCCAAAAGCGGTCGTCGCAAGTTCAACAGGTCCGACCCGATCCTCCCGGAACAATATGCCGCTTCCTTCCCCCGACAAATCAATTCCGGTTTTTTCACCGAAACCAAACTTTTTAATGTAATCAAATAATGTTGATTTGCCTAATCTTTGTCCGAGTTCAACAAAACCGGGGTTGCAAGAATTTTCAACTACCTCGAGAAATGATTGGCCACCATGTCCGCCTTTCTTCCAGCATCTCAATGTCGCCCCCGCTACTTTCACATAGCCGGGATCGTGAAAGTGATCTTTTGCAAGGTCGACTTTTTTCTCTTCAAGAGCTGCTGCCAGCGTAATGATTTTAAAAGTCGATCCCGGTTCATATGTGCTCCAGATCGGCAAATTCCGGTTATATATTTTCGGATCCACCTGTTGATATTTTGCCGGATCAAATGTTGGTCTTGATGCCATTCCTAATATTTCGCCGTTGTTTGGATTCATGGCTATCGCCATGATTCCATCTGGATTGTATTTCGTTTCGGCAATGTCTAGCTCACGTTCCATAATGGTTTGAATTCTAGAATCAATCGTTAATTTTAAATTTAAACCGTCTTTTGGCGGTTTATATTCTTCCACATCATTAGGCATTCTTTTCCCTTTTGCGTCCGAATAAAATTTAACATAACCCTTTTCGCCTCTCAATTGCTCGTCATATGATAATTCAAGACCGTTTAATCCTTGATTGTCAATACCGGTAAAACCTAACACATGCGATAAATAACTTCCGAACGGGTAAAACCTCTTTGAATCTTCTGCAATGTAAACGCCTTTTAAGTTTAATCGGCTGATTTCATCCGCTTTTTCCTCGGATATTTTTCGTCCTTCCGGATGAAGACGGACGATCATTTCATTTTGGGTAACATACTGATACGCTTTTTCCACCGGCATATTTAAAACGGCGGAGAGCTTTTGAGCGGTTTCGGAAGGATTTTCCACTTGGCGCGGCACTACAAACACACTCGGAGCGCTAATATTTGCCGCCAGCTTTTCCCCATTACGGTCGACAATTTCGCCCCGCTTCGGTTCGAACGGAATGTTTCGGCTCCATAAATCTTTTGCAAGCGATGTTAAATTGCCTCCTAATATGAACTGTACATACCCAAGCCTTGCATCAATGACTGCAAATATGAGAAACCCGACGATCAGCACGATAACAAGCCGCTTTCTCACCGTTACGTTTGACACACGCATATATGTCATAAACTCCCCTCTGTCTAGGTTCGTTATCAAAATATATGCCTGGCCAACGAAAGGTAGAACAAGCAGCCGCAGCGAATGCAACCAACACAAAATAAAAGGGAGAATTGCTATGCCATAAACTAAAAAAGAAGAAACCCGCTTTTGATTATGGATCAGTTTCCTTTCCAAAAGCGAGTTTTAATTTAACGGTCTTGCGTTTCAGGCTTCTTCAACTTGATCGTCAACGAATCTCCTTTTCGCAGTTCTTTTCCCGTTTTAATGCTTTGAGAAACCACATAGCCGTTTCCTTCAACTGACAATTGAAGATTCATCATCGACGAAAGCTTCAGACAATCTCGCAGTGACCAATCAGAAAGATTTGGCATTTTAACAACGCCATCGGTCAGCAAAATTACTTTTTCGCCAGCAATCATGTTCGTGCTTGGAATCGGGGATTGCGATACAATCGTTTTGCCGCTGCCGATTTTGACGGCTTCCATTTTATTTGCCTTTAACTCTTTCACTGCTTCATCCGCATTTTTGCCTCGATAATCGGGGAGAGGCAGGCCGATGTCCGTTTCCGTTTTCAGTTCCTTTTCATGATTTTCCATATTTGGTTCAATCCGCAAATATTCAAGACTGTTTTTCATCACCGCTTTAAAAATCATGGAGACAGGAGCTGCGCCCGTCTCTGTTTCTTTTAGGTTCGGCTGCTGGACGGCAATATACACAACCAATTCGGGATCTTCTTTAGGAGCCATCCCTAAAAATGAGAACATGTAATTTTCCCTTCCCGTTAAATAGCGACCATCTTTCCCCGCTATTTGAGCAGTTCCAGTTTTTCCGGCAATTTGATACCCCGGTATTTGAAAAGGTTTGCCTGTTCCGTGTTCCGACGTGATTACCGTTTCAAGCAGATCCAGCACTTTTTTCGAAGTTTCTTTTGTGATCGGCTGACCGGCAACTGTCGGCTCCGTTTCTTTTAAAACTTTATTCGTTTGAGAATCGACGATTTTATCAATGATATACGGCTTCATCATTTTCCCTTCATTCGCAACGGCTGTTGCCGCTTGAATGAGCTGAATGGGAGTAACAGCGGATGCCTGTCCGAAAGCAGTCGAAATTTTATCCCGCTCCCACTTGTAATTAATTTTGCTATTCACTTCATTCGGCAAATCAACTCCGGTTTTTTTAAAAAATCCGAATTTATGCAAATATTGGTAAAACCGATCAAGGCCTAGTTTTTCATTGGCCAATATGGCAAAACCGACGTTTGAAGAACGCTGGACTGCTTCATTAAAAGTGATGGTGCCCCAGCCGTGATGATTGTGGTCGTAAATCGGGCTGGCGCCTTTCACTTTATAAATTCCAGATCTGTATTGCTCATTCCCGTTGTAGACACCTTCATTTATTGCTGCTGCAAGTGTAAAAACTTTCATCGTCGATCCCGGTTCATACCGGTATGAGATCGCATCATTGTAAAAATTCGTGATATCTCGTTTGTTTGGGTCAAAACTCGGTCTCTGCGACAACGCTAAAATTTTTCCCGTCTTTGGATCTGCCACAATGCCGATCATTTTGGAAGGCTGATACTGTTTTTCCGCCTCATTTAAGGCATCTTCCAAAAATGTTTGGATTTTTTGGTCAATCGTTAAATAAACATTGGCGCCATTTTTGGGCGCAACAATTTTTTCATCACTATTAGGAAGCTGATACCCGCTTTGGTCGCTTTCATATATGACATAACCATCTTTTTCTTGCAAATAATCGTTTAAACTTTTTTCAATGCCAAGTTTTCCTTCTGTTTGCCCTGTTTTATCATTTTTTTGCGCATATCCTATGACATAGGAGGCGAAAGTTCCATTAGGATAAAAACGCTTCTTATCGCGGATAAATCCGATTCCGGGCAAGCCGAGCTTTTCTATTTCCTGTTTTTTAGAAAAACTAATGTTTCGGCCTTTTTCCCCAAACTCAACTTGAAAACGGTCTTTTTTCAAAATCCTTTCCATTTCTTCCGCTTTCATGCCGATAATCGGCGCCAATTTTCTTGCCGTTTCCTCCGGATCAACAACATGGTTGGGATGATCCGGATCTGTTGTCATTTTTTCATCCAAAACGGCAATCAGCGTGTATGTAGACGTGTCCTCGGCAAGCACATTTCCTTTGCGATCAAAAATTTTGCCGCGCTCCGCTTCAATTGTCCTTTTTTTCTCATATTTTTCCTTTGCTTTTACAGCTAAAACTTGCCCATCCACCTTTCCTGTCGCCTGAATATAAAAAAATCTTCCGAATAGGACAAAAAAGAGCATGGCAAATATTACAGATAATATTGCTGCTCCCCGATTCATCTGTCTGCTTTTTTTCATCGCGCAATCAGTCCTGTACGCCTTTCACATTATTCGGATTCAATGTGAGGCCGAGATCTTTTGCAATTTTGTATATTCTCTCCGGCCGGCTTAATTCCTCAACTTGGACGCTTAAATCACTATTGATTTTTTCCTGATCATTGATTTTCGCCTCGATTTTTTGAATTTCAATATTTGCATGGTACATTGCTACAGCATTGGAAATAACCCAAATGGAAGCCAGCAGCATGATGAGAAGAAAAACTGTGAACAGCAGCTTTTCTCCTAAAGTGATCGGAGACCTTTTTTGCTTGACGACTCGCTTCGCACTTTTTGTTTCTTCCTGGCGCTTTTCTAAAATTTTAACAGCTACATTGCTCATAAAAAACCTCCTCATTATTAAATCTTTTCTGCAATGCGAAGTTTGGCTGATCTGGCGCGATGATTTTCTTCAAGTTCCCGATCCGTAGGAGTGATCGGTTTTTTTGTGATCACTTTGATTTTCGGCTTTGCATCATCTGGAAGGATCGGAATGTTTTTCGGAACTTCCATCGTTTGCTGGGCTTTTTTAAAGGCAAGCTTGCAAATTCTGTCTTCCAGCGAATGAAAAGTAATGACGCAAATTCTGCCGCCCGGATTCAAAAGGTCAATGGCTTGTCCGATCGCCTCTTCAAATGCGTTCAGCTCATCGTTGACGGCAATCCGAATGGCTTGAAATATTCGTTTGGCGGGATGGCCTCCTTTTCTTCTCGCCGGTGAAGGTATTGCCTCTTTAATGATTTCGACAAGTTCGCCTGTCGTTTCGATCGCCTTTTTTTTGCGCATCTGCTCAATTTTTCGGGCGATTTGCTTGGAAAATTTCTCTTCCCCATACCGAAAAAATATTTTCACAAGTTTTTCGTAAGGCCATGTATTGATGATCGTGTAAGCCGACAACTCCTGATCCTTGTCCATTCTCATATCGAGCGGAGCATCATGAAGATAGCTGAATCCCCGTTCGGGCGTATCCAGCTGGGGAGAGGAAACACCAAGATCAAACAAAATGCCGTCAACCTGACCGATCCCCCGAAGCGCAAGCTCTTCTTTTAAAAATTTAAAATTGCTTTTAATGATCGTGACGTTTTCTTTATAAGGTGCAAGTTTTTGTTTCGCAAAGGAAATGGCGGTTTCATCCTGATCAAATGCGAATAAATGACCGCTGGTAAGCCTTTTGGCGATTTCTTCGCTGTGGCCGGCGCCGCCTAAAGTGCAATCAACGTATTTTCCATCTTCTTTTATTTTTAACCCTTCAATTGCTTCTTGAAGCAATACTGTTTTATGAACAAACATTGACAACCACCTTTTCGTTTCCATCGGACGATTCATTTATTTGATAGAATGAACTTTAAATGTCAAAACCAATCATGCTTTCGGCGATTTCTTCAAAAGATTCTTCCTGTTCAGCTACATATTGCTCCCATTTCGGTTTGCTCCAAACTTCGATCCGATTGGAAACACCGATGACAACACATTCTTTTTCCAATTTCGCATAGGAGAGAAGCGGTGCAGCAATAAGAATGCGGCCTTGTTTGTCCATTTCACATTCAATCGCACCTGAAAAGAAAAAACGGGTGAAAGCACGGGCGTCTTTTTTTGTCAATGGGAGAGCCTTTAATTTTTCTTCAATGATTTTCCATTCACTTAGAGGATATCCGAACAAGCATTGATCGAGACCCCGAGTGAGAATAAATTTTTCGCCAAGCCCTTCTCTAAACTTGGACGGTATGATCATTCTTCCTTTTGAATCGATCGTATGATGGTATTCTCCCATGAACATTTACGTTTGCCCCACTTTCATGCCGGCTTCACCACTTTCCCCCACTTTCCACCACAAATTTATTTTACTATATATCGGGCATAAAAAAAAACCCTGTATGATACAGGATTTTTCAAAAAATCTTTTCATATTTTGACAATCTTATGTCGGCCGTTAAAATGATATGTCAACTGCTTCAATTCTTGCAAAAAATCAAAGCCATATTTATTTAAATAGTAATAAATATTCCATACTCTTTCCTGCAGCTGGTCTTCCGGCTTTAATGAAAGCCCTATTCTCAAGATTTTGTTGAGTTCCGCTTCATATTTTTCATGAATCCTCTGATGAACCGCTTTTTCCACAAAATCAATCTGCTTTTCAATAAAATGAGCATTTTTTCTTAATAATGGGGCAAGGCTTGGATCCAGCTCAAGCACTTTTTGTCTTAAATTCCGATGAATCTGTTCAATCTCTTCTTTTGCTTTGAAAATGATTTCTGAAACATCAAACGGTTCTTTTTTTCCCAGCCATTCTTCCTTTACAAGTTCCAGCCCCTTGAATAATACATCTTCTATAGAAAGCTTGAGTTCTTTTAAATCCGATTCGATATTGCGTTCCAAAAACGTGATGTTCAAACGCGGAACAACCGGCGGAACATTCATTGAAAATAGATGAAATGCCCTTTTTAATTCAGCCCAATAAGCAATTTCCCCCGGACCGGCAATAAATGCGAGCGTCGGGAACAAACATTCCTGCATGATCGGCCTAGTCACAACATTGTTGCTGAATTTCCAAGGAGCTGTCTGTATTTCAGCCACTATTTCATGTAAAGACAAGCGCAAATTGATTCCCGGAATGAAGTATTGTCCTTTTTCCTCTTCTATCAGCAGGTGCCGTTCCTCATCCACTTCATAAAATAAATTTGAGCTGTTTTTTTTCATGACAATCGCCTGATGGAGATAACCATTCTCTTTTAAGAACTGCTGTTGGCGAACAACTTCTTGATAAATAGGACCGCTTTGTTTGATCATTTGTTCAAAAAAAGATTTTTCAAGCTCCCGCAGTTCTCTTGCCCCTGAATTGATGAGGACGATTCCTTCATCCCCAAACAATTCCATCACCAATCTTTCAAAAAATTCAACATATGTTGACGATTGTTCCAACTGATGATGGAGCGACGATAACAACTGTTTCGTATGCTCCGTTTCCCCGTATGTAGCAAAAACCTCTTCCATCCATTGGCGGCACGCTTTTTGATCAATTGCCAAGCGGGACATCATTGTTTTTTTTCCGTTTATTTGCAAAATTTTTTTCTTGTGAGGACGTTTTTCATTTAAAACGTAAACATGATTGATTTCTTCAAAATCATGATCCTCTCCCGCAACCCAAAACACCGGAATGACCGGAACATTCAATAAACGCTCTTGCTCTTTTGCCAAAGCCAGGATGGAAATAATTTTATGTATGGTATACAACGGCCCAGTCAACAATCCGGCCTGTTGGCCTCCAATCACAACAACGCTATTCGGTTTTTTTAATTTTTCGATATTTTCCATTGTTTTTTCAGATGCGTTCAGCTTTTTGTGATACTCGTATAAAAATTGCGCTAATTCTTCCCTGTTGTATGATTTCGTCAATAATTCCTCGTACCGTTTTTGAAACGCAGATTTTTGAAAAGGATCATAATCAAAATATTTTTCAACTTCTAATCTATTATTGAGGTAGTCGTTCACAAAACGATTGGACAGAGGAAGGAAGATTTCGAATGCCTCCATAAAAATTTAACTTCCTTTCTTGGTTGAAAATGTTTTTCGAAAAGAGTATAGCACGGAAATAACTCAATCCAAAAAAATATGCTTTCGCTTTTTACATATTGTCAACTATATAAATAAACAGACCGACGCAGGTTAACAAGATAGACAAAACAAAAAAAAGTAAAAAAGAACATCTCCACAACCGTTTAAAAGATCGGACAACGGCTATTTTTCCTGTCAAAACATATTGAAGCAACAAAAACAAAAGAAAAAGAATAAAAAAAGCGATCACGAACCAATAAAAAGAAAATTCCTTCCAGATGATTGTAAACTTTATCCAACATGACAAGACAAAAAATATTGTAACCGAATCAGCAGCTAAAAGAAAAGATTTTTTCCTGTTTTTCATCAGGGAAGAAAGGAAAAAGAAGACGACAATGAAACCGGCTATAGGGAATGTGACCATAAAAGAAATCAATCCAAGCAAAATGGACATATGTTCACTCCTCCAAGTTTTCCAATCCTTTTATGGCTTTGTATAAAAATTCAATCAAATGGATTGGAATCCCTTTTTGCTGTCCTTTTTGCAAAAGAACCCCCAAAATTGCGTCAATTTCGGTTTTTTTCTTGTTGTCCCGATCGATTAGCATCGATGAACGGTTATGCCTTGTCTTTTTGGCGATCTCGGCCACATATTCCCATAACTCTTCTTTCTTTTTTAGATCTAAAACTGCGCATATTTCAAGAAAAAGCTTTTGAGCAATGAACAACAATTCGCTATTTTCCACAAGTTGGCCATTTCGGACGCCGAAAAGTGCTGTTAAAGGATTTATCACCGCATTAGCAACGAGTTTTTTCATCACAATCGGCTTCCAATCTTCTGTAAATGAAATAGGAAACAAAGGATCGTTGATGTCAAGATCCTCTACAATCTGTCTTTTCCCCTCTCGAAACGGACTGATGCTGATTTTACCGATGCCTGTATGGCGTACGGTATTGAAAGACAATTTTAAAGCGCCGTGCTCAACGATCCCGATGTATGCTTCATGGTGAGGGATTTCTTTCAGCCTGTCGATGTGCCCCAAACCGTTTTGCAAAAACACTATTCTTTTGGGCGGAAGTTCTTTTAGCTTTTCAAATACGGTTGGCAAATGATGTTGCTTAACAGCTATAAGGATGATTTCCTCTTTATATGACGGCGTCCATTCAGCAGTTATTTTAGCTGTCCAATTTCTCGAACCGAACACCTTGACTCCATTTTTTTGGATGATATCGGCCTGCTCTTTTCCTCTCGTATAGAGGGTGACCTCATGTTTTTCGCTCAAGTAGGCGGAGCATAATAGACCGATTGCCCCCCCGCCGACCACTCCAATTTTCACCAGCCATTCACCTCTTTCATTTGTATGATAACAAACTCAATAAAAAATTGCTGCATTTTACTGTCAATCATAAAAAATTCGATATGATCTCATTTTTTTATCAATCATTCTCTTTTCATATGCTTCTTTTCTTCTTTTTTTAGTATAATAATAGTAAAAGCGCTTCCGATTAGCTGTCATAAGGGGGATATTGATGATAAAGGTTGAAAAATTGTTGGTGAATTACAAAACGTTGGAGGAATTCAAAAAATTTAAAGAATACGGCTTGCAGGAGTTGTCAATGCTGGAAGATCTGGAAGCAAACATCATCGAAAACAACAGCGATTCGCCTTTTTATGGAATTTATTACGGCGGCAAGCTCGTCGCCCGAATGAGCTTATACAAAGTAGATCAAAAATATGATCAATATTTTGATCCGAAACAGGACTTTCTCGAATTATGGAAATTAGAAGTTTTACCGGATTATCAAAGGAAAGGGTTTGGAAAAACATTGGTCGATTTTGCCAAATCCTTTGGAATGCCAATCAAAACAAATGCTCGGATGAAATCAGCCGGTTTTTGGGAAAAAATGGGCTTTGTTCCTGTCAAATATGATATGCAGCGCGACCGAGGAGAAAACCCGCTTGTCTGGTATCCTGAAGGCGTTAAAGAACAAGATGCCTCCTAATATGAAGAAATAGACCGCTTGCTTGCGGTCTATCGTTATTTTCCATTTTTTTCATTATCTGAATACATAATTTTCTCCAAACCATCGAGTTCGTTTTTGCGTTCTACGATTGTCCGTGCTTTATCCATAATATGAATAACAGAATAGTATTCTTTTTCCATATCCTCAAGTTTCTTGCGTAAAGTTTTATTTTCATTTACTAACATGGCAATCTTTTTTTCATTTTCCGCAATTTTTTCAGCCATCTTTCGGTTTTCTTCCAACAGTTCTTTGTTTTCAGATTGCTGATTGATTGTTTGCAAATAGGAAATCACATCTCCCAATGTTAATTCTATATTGTGAGCAGCGGTTTTTTGATCCGCTAACTCTCCTGATAGTTTTTTTTCTCTTTTTTTCCTTCGTTCTTTCCGCTCTTTTTTGGCAAGTTCAATTTGTTCGGAGTATTGTTTGCGCAAATAGGAATTCCAGCGGAAACCGCAAGCAGCCGGCGTCCTTGAAAGCTTTCTGCCTACCTCCTCGAAAGCTTTGAGCTGTGTCCCGCCTTCGCGAATATACGTTAAAACCACTTCCGCCAACAACAAATCTTCATCTTCTGTCCAAGCGTCTTGTCGTGTCGTAGCCATCCTTTCTTCCCTCCATGTTTTTTATTTATACATATGCGGCTAATAGAAAAGATAGAAGATGGGTAAAAGAAAAATTGCCACCATTTTTGGAGGGTTTATAGATAAAAAAAGAAAAGTGCATGGAATTTGCACTTTTCTTTTGATCCATTATTTGTTTACGACTTCTCTTCCCTTGTAAGTACCGCAAGATTTGCATACACGGTGTGCCAATTTCATTTCTCCGCAGTTCGGGCATTCTACCATACCTGGAACTTGAAGTTTAAAATGAGTGCGGCGCAATCTTTTTTTCGTTTTGGATGTTCTTCTAAAAGGTACAGCCACTTTTTCCCACCTCCTTACAGAGCGTTTCTTTTTATCAATCATTTTTATTTTTTTCCAATAATTGAGCTAATTTCGCCATTCTCGGATCCACTTTGTTTTTTTGTTCTTCTTCCGTCACGATTTTCCACCCTTTCCCCTCTTGAGGCGCTCCATTCCGAGCTGGTTCCACTTCATCGCTGAATACTTGCTGCGGAATCTCCAATAGAACCAGTTCGCGAATGATCGGTCTTAAATCGATTACGTCGCCATGAACAACATGGGTGGATTCGTCTGTTTCCTGATCATAGTCATTCAGTAAAAACGTTTCAGAGGTTTGAATATGAAACGGATATTTCACATCGACAAGCGTACGGGCGCACGGAAGCGTCATCTCACCTGATAATGACAGATGAAAAACAACTCTTGCAGAACCGATGTCCGCACGGCCGACAACATGAACTGGCGTGATCGCCCGCAAATCTTGGTGAACTTGAACAAGTTCATGTAAGTCCACATATTCGTTAATTTCAAGCCCTTTTTGCCGATATTTAGTTAATTGATGGATGAACCATTTCAAATATATCACCTCAAGACAACAAAAGTTATTATAATATTCCATCTGCATATTTGTCAATATTTTTTCTTTACAGTCTATACTCTATAATATAGGCAAGAAACTGCGATCTCATCCATTTGCGATAAATTGAAAAGTAGGTGCTGAATTTGAAAGCAGTTGGGATCATTGTTGAATATAATCCGTTTCACAATGGACATTATCATCATCTCATCCAATCAAAAAAAACAGCGAACGCAGATGTTGTCATCGCTGTCATGAGCGGCCATTTTTTACAAAGGGGCGAACCCGCGATCGTCTCGAAATGGGCGAGAACGAAAATGGCATTGCAATCCGGTGTTGACCTTGTTTTTGAACTTCCTTTCGCCTTCTCATCCCAAAATGCCGACGTTTTTGCCAATGGCGCGGTTTCCATTTTAGATGCTCTCGGCTGCCATTCACTCTGTTTCGGAAGTGAAGAAGGAGAAATTGAAGCTTTTTTAAAAACATATGAATGGTTGGAGAAACGATATGACGAGTTCCAAAAACAATTGAAAACGGCAATTTCTGAAGGCAACAGCTATCCAAAAGCAATGTCCATTGCCTTTCAGCACGTTGCCGACGGTCAAAATCATTTGTTAAATTTAACACAGCCGAACAATATTTTAGGGTTTCAATATGTGAAAGCGATTTTTCAGCAAAACAGCTCCATGAAACCGCTGACGATTCCGAGAATCGGTGCGGGCTACCATGACCAAACATACCGCCATGCTCACATTGCCAGCGCAACAAGCGTCAGAAAAGAACTTTTCAATGATTTTCGGTCGCAAAACGTAAAAAACTATTTACCGGAAAGTTCATATGACATTTTAATGACCTATCATCAAGAGTATTCCACCTTTCATGATTGGGAAACGTACTTCCCCTTTTTAAAATACGCTGTTTTGTCCAAATCTCGCCAAGAGCTCAACGACATATATGAAATGGAAGAAGGATTGGAAAATAGAATCGTCGAGCAAATGAAAAAAGCGTCCTCTTTTCAAGAGTTTCTCCGCCGTTTAAAAACGAAAAGATACACATGGACAAGATTGCAAAGATTATGTGTTTATCTTTTGACCAATACGAAAAAAAAAGAGATGGAACACGTGCTCAAAACAAAAAAAGCTTCTTATTTGCGGCTGCTCGGAATGTCAAAGAAAGGCCGGCAATATTTGCAAGCAATCAAAAAAGATTTGCCTCTTCCGCTCGTCTCGAAAATCTCATCCTTCCCAGAAAGCATGCTGGCAATGGATCTGAAAGCAACCAGCATTTATGCCCTTGCTTTAAAGGAACCGCTCGCAACGCATTTCATCAAACAAGAATATGCCAATCCACCTCTCCGCAGCGGACTTTCTTAACCGGAAGTCCGCAAATTTTGCAAATAGCGGACTGCATCATCAAATGTGTCAACAGGCACAATTTTCATTTTTGAATGGATGCGATCCGCCGTTTTCAACGCCTGTTGATAATCTGAATTCCTTTTGCCATGTTCATTTGGAGCAAAAAAGATGTCCATCTCCGCTTGATCAGCTGCAATCACCTTTTGCGCGATTCCCCCGATCGGCCCAACTTCGCCATTTTCGTTTACGGTTCCTGTTCCGGCAATGTCCAAACCTTTCGTTAAATCTCCAGCAGTCAATTGGTTGTATATTTCTAACGACATCATCAATCCGGCTGAAGGACCGCCGATATCTTTTGTGTTGAAAGTAATGTCAGGCGACGTGTCCACTTTTTTGTCTGTCACAATACTGACGCCGACCCCCGCTTTATCTTGTTCATTTGGAAAGCTTGTCAGCGCGATTTTAGCGTTAATTATTTTTCCATTTCTATTGATTTTGAAAGAAACTTGATCCCCTCTTTTCTTTTTTTGAATGTAATTGGTAAATTGTTCGGCATTGTGGATTGCAATTCCATCCACTTTTTCGATGCGGTCACCCACCTTTAATGTTTTATAAGCCGGCATGCCTTTCATCAGTGCATACACATAGACACCGTTATAGCGGATGCTGATTTTTTTTCTTGCCTTTTTATACGCTGTCATGATGGCATTTTCTTGCGCATCTTCCATCATATAAATTTGCCTGCTTAAATATTCTTCGTCTGATTCATTTTCCCCATGGACAGTATTGATCGGTAAAATCTCGTAATCGCTGCGCATTTTCGCCCACAAAAATGTAGCGGGGGTTGCTCTCGCAATACGGATCGTTGTTAAAGAAAAACTGCCTTTTTCTTGAAAACCATTTTCCACTTGAATCATATCGGAAAGATTCCCAACGATTCCGGGTTTCGTTATAAAATAGGGAAGCTTGATAAAAGAAAGTATAGAGGCAAGGACAATTGTGATGAAAAGAGAAAAAATCCATTGTTTCCGTTTCATGACACGTCTCCTTCCCATTTCTCAATCCTTTTTTTGATCTCCTTGATTTTCGTTAATGCCGCATCTTCACCGATCTTTATGATTTCTTCGACTTTCGCAAACGCTCCAGTGCTGAATTGCTCGACGCGCGGCCGGATCATTACATCACAATCAATGGTGCGATAGCGGACCAACTCATTTTGCATGATGTCCATGCTGCGAATGATGCAATCAAAAATCGACTCGATCCGTTCTTCCTCCTCAACATAGGAAACATCTACCGCAATCACAAGATCTGCCCCCATTTCTTTCACATCCGCAACCGGTACCCGTTCTATCACACCTCCATCAATTAACAGCGACCCGTTCAAGGAAACAGGAACGAAAATCCCGGGAATGGAAATGCTTGCTCTGACAGCTTCTGCGACCGGTCCGCTTTTAAACACAACTTTTTTTCCATTATTCAAATTCGTTGCGACAACGGCTAATGGAATCGGCAATTCTTCAATCAATTGATTGCGGGTAAAAACTTGGACGAAATGTTTAATTCGTTCTCCTAAAATAAAACCCATTTTCGGAACCGTCAAGTCGATATAATATTTTCGTCGAAAAGCCGTTGCCAATTTATACATTTGGTCAATGGGCAGACCGGCTGCGTAGAAGCTTCCGATTAAAGCTCCCATGCTTGAACCTGCTATTATATCGATTGGAATATGATGCTCTTGCAATATTTTCAAAATACCAAGATGAGCAAAGCCTCTTGCCCCCCCTGAACCTAATGCCAACCCAATACGAGGCCTTTTCAACATCGGTGCCGCCCCCTAGTTATTTTGTTACTTAATCTTATGGTCTAAAAGGCGACCCCATACACGTATATATGAAGTGAAGATGGTACAAACATCAAATTCATTTTATCATGCTTGTGAAATGTTAGCAGTTTTAAAGCTATAGGGGGCAGACCATTGAAAGGCGCAAAAGTCAAAACTGCTCTATATGCAGTGGCAGTATTGTTTTTAAGCTGTTCGCTTCTTTTTTTTCCCGAGGCATCTCTTGAAGCTTCCGAGCGCGGATTGCAAATGTGGTGGAATATAGTTTTCCCTTCCTTGCTTCCTTTTTTCATTGTTTCGGAGATTTTGATTTCAATCGGTGTTGTCCGTTTTATCGGTGTCTTTTTAGAACCGCTTATGAGGCCTGTTTTTAAGGTGCCTGGAGTTGGCGGTTTCGTTTGGGCAATGGGAATGGCTTCCGGTTTTCCGGCTGGCGCCAAATTAACTGCCAGGCTAAGACAAGAAAAACAAATTTCGAGAACGGAAGCTGAGAGGCTTGTATCATTTACGAATTCTTCAAACCCTTTATTTATCTTTGGAGCGGTATCTGTCGGATTTTTTCAAAATGAACAACTCGGGGTGCTCTTAGCAGCTTCCCATTATGTCGGCAACATTTGCGTCGGGCTGGTCATGAGATTTTGGGGGAATAGTGAAGAAGCAATGGAGAAAAAAACGCAGCTTCAACATCCTTCAATCACTAAAGCCTTTCAGCTTATGCATGAAACAAGAATGAAAAACGAAAAGCCGCTTGGGGAAATGTTGGGCGACGCCGTTCTCCATTCAGTTCAAACATTGCTCAGTATCGGAGGGTTTATTATTTTATTTTCTGTGCTCAATCAAATCTTAAACATTGTCCATGCCACAACGATTGCCGCTTCCATATTTTCCGGCTTGTTTCTGGTGCTTCACATTCCGACAACACTTTGTGCTCCGTTTGTATCAGGTCTATTTGAAATTACGCTTGGGAGCCGATTAACGAGCCAAGCACAAGCTGGCTTATTGGACAAAGCCATCATCACAAGTTTTATTTTGGCTTTCAGCGGTTTTTCTGTTCAGGCGCAAGTGGCCAGCATTTTGGCAGAAACGGATATTCGCTTCAAACCTTTTTTTCTCGCCCGCTTTCTGCAAGGAATCTTTTCCAGCCTTGCTGTTGTTTTCTTATTCAAACCTCTCCTTGCTGACTTAAAAGGCCATAACGAAGCATTTATACCTGCCTTTATTATTGAAAAAACGCCGATGTTCGTTTCAAATTATTGGAATGCTCTCTTTGAGGCCGGTCCTGTCATCACCATTTTCACGCTGGCTTTATATACAATCCTCTATTTCCTTCGTTGGCAGAGTATGATAAAACATTAGAAAAAGGGGTAGTCCGAAAAATGATTTTTCAGCCCAATCATGAAAAAAGTAAGACCAAAGAATGCTATTAAATCAACATTCTTTGGTCTTTTATTTGGAAACATGTGACACTAAATCGGGCTTTTCAAACAGCCCCTTCTTTCAATCGTTTTGAAATTTTTTCTTCAACGCCATTTCCACGACAGAGGGGACAAGCTCGGAAACATTGCCCCCGTACTTTGCCACTTCTTTTACAATACTTGAGCTTAAAAAAGAGTACTGATTATTTGTCATCATAAAAAAAGTTTCAATGTTTTCTTCCAGCAATCTGTTCATGGAAGTAATTTGCATTTCATATTCAAAGTCGGAGACTGCACGAAGCCCTCTTAAGATGGCGTTCGCTTTCTTGCTTCTGGCATAATCAACCAGCAGCCCTTGAAAGGACTCAATAAAAACGTTTGTTAAATCATGTGTGACCTCTTTCAACAGTTCACACCGTTCTTCTACTGTAAATAACGGCTGTTTGGCAGAATTGTTCAATACACAAACATATACTTTATCGAACACGTTTGCTCCCCGTTTAATAATGTCTAAATGCCCTAGTGTCACGGGATCGAAGCTCCCTGGACATACTGCTATGCTTGCCAAATTGTATACCCCCATCCGCTTTAACCATTTTCATAAAAAGAAACAGCTGTTATACCATATGCAGCACCTTTCGCTTTCATTAGTCTTCCGATTTTTTCCGGCAACATAACATCATCGCTATGTTCGCAAACAACTACCCCGCCAGCTGCCAAAAGTTGATATTGATCGATGAAATTTAATAATGATTCCAATTTTTGTTTTTTGTAAGGCGGGTCTAGAAATATGATTTGAAACGTAAGCCCCCTTTTTTTGACGGCATTCAATGCTCGATGAGCATCAGTCCGATAGACCTCAGACCGATCTGTAAGTTTTAAATTTTCTAAATTGGCCCGAATTGTTTGAACCGCCTTGATGTCATGGTCTACGAAAATTGAACGCTCGATTCCCCTTGATAATGCTTCAATCCCTAAAGCTCCGCTTCCAGCAAACAGATCTAAAGCCATTCCGCTGCGGAAATAAGGTCCGATGATATTAAACATTGCCTCCTTTACTTTATCGGTTGTCGGTCTGGTCGTCGTCCCTGGCACAGCTTTCAATGCTCTGCCTTTTAAAGCACCGGAAACCACTCTCATCGTTTTCACCACTGTTTTTCTAAATTGCGTTTTTTCGCAATAATCTTATCATAGGACAGGTGTTGTGGCAATTTTCGACTTCCTATTTTGAAAAATCTATGTATAACGAAAGAAAAGATGGCCATACTGATGAATGACAACATCAACAGTGATGGTGTTGTTGCCAACCGCGGAGAAGACTTACGTTTCCCCATAAGTTCTTCCTCCGGTTTCTCCTCTCCCTTTCCCTTCTTCTTTGAAGCATTGCTTCAAAGATCGGAAGGTGCCTGCAGAGCGAATCTGCAGGTTTTTTTTATTTTTTATTTTATTGAATTCGTTTTTGTGTTACATTAAGTTACGGATAAATTCAATACATTGTTTTGGCATGTGGAGGAAAAGTGGCAAATGATTCAACGTTTTATCGAAATAGGAGAAGGTTATTCGGATATTTATGAACTGATTGAAATTGCCAAAAGAAATCAAGACCGTCTTATGCATCTCATGGTTTTTTATACAGTTAAAGATCAGCAGGAGGTATGTTCTTTTGCCGTTGTTTTGAAACCTACTGATCCGGGAGATTTCCAGCCGATTTATATTTGCCGGGAAGGAATCCCTAATCCAACGAAGAAGCCAAATAAACGATTTGAACTTTTTCAAAGCTTGGCAAACGAAACAGGCAAAGAGATCATTGAATTATTCGTCAAACCATCCAACAGTTTTTCTGAAGTTGCTTTATATTATCAACATTTAATCGGGATTTTGAGAATGAATCGATATATTCCTTCTTTTTAAAAACGAAGGGCAGCCAAGACTTCAAGGCTGCCCTTTTTATAACCCCATTTTATAATCATATTCTTTCGCTTTATCAACTTTTGATTCAAATTCCAACTTCAGAAAAGGTTTGTACGATGGTTCTACTCGCTTCACAAAAGAGAACGAAGAAATTTTTTCCATTAATTGTTCCATTCTGTCCATTTCACAGTAAAGCACAATATACTTCATTTTTTTGGAAACATAATGGATATTCCCAAACTTCCTTAAGTTTTTCACATGTTTTAATGAATATAGCCAAACGATCAATCCTTGCCTCCGTTCAAACATACCAATTCCCCTTTTAGCTGGTGCAATATTATGAAACCGAACAGCCGCATGCCCCTCCTGAAGCACAGCCGCAACCGGCCATTTCAAAATAAGGGTTCCCAGTCGGAACTTTAATTTGTTCTGAAACAGCTTTGCCGATGTAAATGCTGATTTCATCCAACAAACTTTGCAAGTTTTTTTCCGCTCTCTTAAAAGCTGCTACACTGTCATTTAAATCAAGTTTTCGCTTAATTTCGCGCATATTCTTTGAAATCGATTTATAATCAGGGTGATATTTCCCAAATCTTCTAACATCTTCATAAAGCTCTTTTGTTTTTACAAATTGTTGAATGATTTTTTGCGCTTCTCGATCTTTTTTTAAATGATCCAATGAACGCCGGTATTCATCTGCGAGATCAGATTCCAAGATCATTTTTGCCAAATCTTCGGCTTGATCCAAAACGCGTACGCTCTCCAATGAAGCTACCATAGAGTGGACACCTCCAAATTCATTTTATCATGAACGTGTTTTCCTTTACAATGCGAATGCATTTTCACTCTTGACTTTGAAAGATCATGACGCCCCCGTTATGTTTACTTTCCATTCTTTGCTTAATTTGTAGCTGGTGGAATCATTATAAGCTAATTCAACTTTAATGAGGTGATTCCCCTTTGCCAATCCTTTAATCACAAATGCTGCTGAATAAATGTCGCTCATTTTCTTTCCATCAACGAACACCATTAAATGCCCCTCTCCTTCTTTTTTGCTTTGCTTTTGTCCGTTGAAGGTAAAATTCGGGATGTAACATTCCACATAAACATTATTTCCGTTGACATGATGGCGGACTTGAAAATTTCTAGATTCATTCTTCATTGCTCCCACAACCATTTTTGCTTGCTTGTTTTCCTTTTGATGGAATTTAAATCCTTCCGGTTCAGGTTTATCATTTGTACAAGCCGTGATCAGCAAAAACAGCAACATCGTAACCCATCGATGGTTCATGATCGAAAACTCCTTTTTTACATGTATTTTTTAACAAAATCGATGAAAACATGAGCATAAAAAACAAAAAACTTGGCAAACTGCCAAGTTCCACTCTCATCCTCCAGATTGAAAGCCGCAACGGGGACATAACCATCAACAACATCGCCAGGGAATTGGAGAATTTTTCTATTTTGTGCGGATTGTCTTTTCATAATCGTTATTCATTTCCATTTCAAGAACTTCCGGTCTCCTAGACAACGCCCGATTCCAGTAAGGTTTTTTGCGAAAAGAGAATTGTCTTCAATGTATGCATATAGATCTTTTCACATTTTTACTAATCCTTCCGATCGATAAAAAGAGGTGGGTTGTGATTGTGTTGTTTCATGTCATCCAGTTCATACAAAATGGACTGCAATGTCGATATCGCTTCATTCATTCGCTCTAAATGCTCGTTCACCTTCTCGGCATCTAAACGGGAAAATACAGTTACCATTTTTTTTAGGACATCTTGCGGCTGATTGTTCTTTATAATATTTTGATTTTCCTGCCTGTATTTCTGCCAAACCGGATCATCATCCCCTAGTATTTTCCATTCTTCATAAATTTCCCGCCAGCTTTTATTTTGTTTGCGGACTTCTTTAATGAGTGCAGGATGTTTTTTTATAAAACTTTTAAATTGATTGAACGCTTCCGAGGACGTAATCCCTTTCATGTAACCACCTCGTATTCTTTTTCTATTATCAATATATAAAAGATTGGAAAATTTGTGAGTTCAATAAAAAACGAGGCTAGCTGCCTCGTGATTATTTAATAAAATTTTGTGTGTAAAAATTTCTGTATACGCCGACCCCTAATTGCGTAAAGCGGTTTTCAAGAAGGTTTTTCCGATGGCCGGGGCTATTTAACCAGCCTTCTACGGCATCAATTCCATCCATGTAGCCTTGAGCTATATTTTCACCTGCCAGTTCAAAGCTGACCTCCGCTAACGTTAATCTATCCAACAATGTGCCCTTTTCGGGGGATTCATGTGAAAAATATCCTTTATCGCTCATTTCTTTACTATGCAAATAAGCGGCTCCTGCAGCTTTTCCGTTCCATTTTAAAGTTGCAAGTCCGGTTCTTTTCCGGATCACATTGGTGATATCAAATATTTGCCGCTCTTCTCCTTGCTCAATTTTCCGCCATTTTGCCTCCGGTATCGGTTCTGCTTCAAGCAAATTTCCTCTATAGGCCATTTCATAGGGACGTTGTTTGACAAAAGTATGTGCGTTAAATGCTCTTACACTTGAAAGTGCTCCGTTATATTTATCGATATACAGCTGTACATATACGTCTCGGGTAAACGGAACGGTTGGCCTGACATTCATATCGCTTTCCGACAGTTCAAACCGGTAAGAATTTAATCCGATTTTGACAGAAATATAAGGAACAGGAGAAATCAGGTGAAAAATTTGATCAGATGTTTGGCCGATTTTAAATGGGCTTAAATTCACGTCCTTGCCGATGCCATAAACCGTAACAACTTTGCCGTCCAAAATGCCAAACTGTTTATAGTGATTCAAATCTTTATTATATATCCACCATTCATAATCATATCTTGACGGGTCGATGCGATCAGGTTTTCCGAACGCATCTATCACCGCTTTAGACGATTTGCCGACAAACGAAATTATTCCTGAATCTACAGCAAGTTTCTTTTGTTCTTTTTCAGAAACAATCGTCTCATCTGTTTTATGTTCAGGTTTTTCATAAAAGGTGATGTAGGCAATATACGTTAACGTAATCACCACAAGCAAAAATAAAACTCTTCCAATTCTTCTCAGTTCAATTCCCCTTTTCTGTCATTGCTTCTATAATAAAATTTTAATCAAAAATGAAGGTGGTTTGCAAATATTTCATCAATAGAGCTTTTTTTCCGCTTCTATCAGTTCGATTTTCAGAAGAAGCAAAGCAGTTCGGAAAAACAAAAACATTCATGCCTGCTGTTTTACATCAGTCCTATTCACCATTCCGATCATCTGACCGTTTTCGACAACTGGCAATTGCTGTATTGGATGGACTGCAAATAATTGTGCTGCTTCTTCAACTGTTGCTTCAGGTGCGATTTCCACGACTTCCTTTGTCATGATGTCGGTTATTTTTGTGGATCCCGGGTGTTTTTCAGCAATTCCTTTTATGACGATATCCCGATTTGTGACCATTCCAATGAGCTGCTCATTTTCTATGATCGGAATGACATCGACATTGAATTTTTTCATTTTGACGGCTGCTTCATATACATTGTCAAGCGGGGTGCAATAACTGAATTTTTTTGACATGATGTCTTTCACTTTTTTCAAAACGGACACCTCTCGTTAACCTTTTTTATTGCTCTATTATGATGCTTTCGCATACAAATTATTCGGCATTGTTCAACATTCAGAAACAAATGATTCATATAGAACATTGCAAGATTTGGTCATTCATACTATTATTAAAACAGTATAATAATAAAGTTTTGGTGAAAGCGCTTAGGAGGGAATACATATGAAATTTGAACAGATTGGTCTTGGAGGGCTGACAGCTGAATTGTCAAGGCTAAAAGATATTTTGGAAGACTTGGGGTTTGTTCTTGCCGGACAATGGGATTACGAACGCGTCACCTTCGACAGAAAATTCGAACATAAAGGCGATGTGTACTATTTAAGAATTCAAGGCTATGCGATCGAAGGTGATGTAGGCAGCCGCTATGCACTTATCAAACTGTTGACGCCAATCCTTGGAAAACATTACTATCCACACGGCGTCGAATATGGCGAGGATGAACATTTCCCATCCACTATTGTTTCAACATGTGAAGAATTGCTGAAAAAAGCCAAGGAAGCAATTGAAAGCTTGCAAGAAAAATAAAAAACTGCAGAAATATCTGCAGTTTTTTTATTTTGTAGGTTCTGGAGAATATGAGCGAATGTCAACCTCTTCTTTTTCCCGTTCTTTCTTTGCCCATTCAAAAAAAACGTGAGCCAAAAACGTTCCATAAACAATTTCCTGCAATATTTTCATGATCACACCGCCAAGTTGTTGGTCTTCAAGAAGCGGCATGCCGGTGAACATTTCAGGACCTGACAAAGATAATTGCGACAATGTGTCAGCCGGAACGCATAAGCTTAGCGTTTGCACCCAAGCTTCGGGATTTGAGTATGTTTCAAAGAGCGGAGCATTTGCAAAAATAATCAAGCCGCAAGCGGGTGTAATTAATACACTGTTTCCTAAAATGTAAACAATCTTTTTAAGTCCGCCAATGGAATGAAAAAGTTGGCCTTTGCCGATTAACGGCCAGTACATGCAAAAGGCGGCAAAGAAAATGACAGCCGTTACGGTCTCATGGTAAAAGGAATTCGTCTTAACAATATCAAAGATAAAAGGAACATGATAGAAAGAAAAAGTCATGTTGAAGAATAGCATTGCTACAATCGGTTTTGTAAATAAATTCATGATCGGTTTGATTATCGGTTTTTCTAAAATCGTTTTCCAAAACCAGTCTGGCAATCCAATAATGATGAGCGGTGGAACCATTAAAAACAAAATGGCCATTGATGCCATGTGACCCGTAAACGTAATGTGTCCCAATAAATCAAGCGGGCTCCCTCTGCTAATATACAGAAGAACAATTGCTGCCAAAAATGCCAGCTGCTGTTTTCTGCTCACTGGTCGGGAATGATGAAAATATTGCCGTAAAGAACTTATCATAACGTAATATAGAACGACTAAAGCGAAACAAAAAACAAAAAAAACAGGACTCCACAATGCTCTAAACCCGAAAATTTCTAAATCCATGCAAATCAGCTCCTTACCAATATCCCTCAAAACATCTATTGTTCATTTTATTATACCTGTTCTTTTTTTTACATTTCAATGAACGTTTTATGACACATAAAAAGAAGCAGCCGGTTTACATCCAGCTGCTTCTTTCCGTTTTTACCACCAAACAATTGTTGTAAAAGCAAGAACTGTCAGAAACGTAACGAAAATGCCTGACCAAATGAAAAATTGCGGTCCTTCATGTCCTCTGTGATTCATATGCATAAAATAATATAATTGGAAAATTACTTGTACACATGCCAAGAGGACGATGAACGGCACCTTCAACCATTCACTGATGCCGTCATAACCTACTGTAATAAATGCAACAATTGTTAAAAAGATCATTAATGCAAATGAAACTACTTGATATTTCATTTCTTCCGCATTTTTTTTGCGGCGATACGCTAAATCAACTTTTGGGCTTCGTGAATTTTCACTTACCATTGCCTATCCCACCATTCCCATTAAGTATACAACTGTGAAAATGAATACCCAAACAACGTCGATAAAATGCCAATAGAGGCTTGCAACATAAAATTTAGGTGCATTGTATAGGTTTAATCCGCGTTTCGCGTTGCGAATCATAAGCGCCAAGATCCACATAAGACCAAATGCAACGTGTGCCCCATGTGTGCCTACAAGCGTGTAAAAGGCAGAACCTAAAGCACTGCTTGTCATTTTAAATTCGTACTCATGCACATAATGGTAAAACTCATAAATTTCCAATGCAAGGAATCCAGCGCCTAATAACACGGTGATGCCCAACCAAAACTGCATTTTTCCAAATTGGAAATTTTTCATGTGATAAATTGCATATACGCTCGTCAAACTGCTTGTTAACAATAGCATGGTCGCCACAAACACTAGGCGAATGTCAAACAATTCCTGTGTTGTGGCACCGCCCGCATTAGAGTTTCTCAAAGCAAGGAATGTTGCAAATAATGTGGCAAATAAAACAGTTTCACCACCAAGAAATACCCAAAATCCAATAAATTTGTTTTTTCCTTCGAGGGTTGCTTTTTCCGGCTCAGCCGGAAACGTTTCAGCCGTCAATTTTTCTTCAACATGCATTATGCCCGAACCCCCCCATCTTCATCATCTTTTAAAAGATCTTCTTTATGGATATGATAGCCGTGATCATCAATGACCGAACGCAAAAGCATTGTAAAGAACGTGACGATGAAGCCGAAGATGGCCACCGGTACGCCCCATGAATAGTCATTGTGATACATGAGCCCGAATGCTGCAATAAACAATCCTAATGAGATAAAGAATGGCAGAATGGAAGAATTCGGCATATGAATATCGCTGATCGGTTCAGCCGGCGTAAAGCCTTTCTTTCCTTCCATTTTTTCAATCCATAAAGGATCTAATCCGCGAATAAGCGGTGTTTGTTTAAAGTTGTATTCAGGTGGAGGCGAAGCTACAGCCCACTCTAAAGAACGGCCGTCTTCCCAAGGATCTGCTCCAACTTTTTCACCTTTAATAGAAGTCATTACTACGTTGAACAACAGGAGAACAACCGCAACTGCCATTAAAATGGCACCGATCGTGCTGATTAAGTTGCCTGTGTCAAATCCTTGTCCTGACAGGAACGTAAATACACGTCTCGGCATTCCCATTAGCCCTAAGAAGTGTTGGATAAAGAAAGTTAAATGGAAACCGACGAAAAATAGCAACCACGTAATTTTGCCGAGCGTTTCATTCAGTACTTTTCCAAACATTTTCGGCCACCAATAATGTGCAGCAGCCAAGATTGCAGTGACAATTCCGCCTACGATAACATAATGGAAGTGTGCAACGACAAAATATGTGTCATGGTATTGATAGTCCGCCGGGGCTGCTGCAAGCATGACACCAGTCACGCCACCCATGACAAAAGAAGGGATAAAACCTACTGCATAAAGCATTGGCGTTGTAAAGCGAATACTTCCTCCCCACATCGTAAACAGCCAGTTAAAAACTTTAATTCCGGTCGGTACACCAATTGTCATGGTAGCAACCGCAAAAATTGCGTTCGCAATTGGGCCGAGACCTGTCGTAAACATGTGGTGAGCCCAAACCATGAATCCTAAAAATCCGATTAAAACCGTTGCAAACACCATTGATGTATATCCGAACAAACGCTTCCGTGAAAATGTAGGAATGATTTCCGAAAATATTCCGAATGCCGGCAATACTAGGATATACACTTCAGGATGTCCGAAGATCCAGAAAATGTGTTCATAAATGATTGTATTTCCGCCCAATTCCGGATTGAAAAAGTTTGCTCCGAACAGTCGGTCGAACATCAACAATGTAATGCCCACCGTTAAAGGAGGAAAAGCAAACAAAATGAGCGCTGATGAAACAAATGTCGTCCACGTAAACAACGGCATGCGCATATAAGTCATTCCGGGTGCACGCATGTTAATAATCGTGACGATAAAGTTGATCCCGGCAATTAATGTTCCAATCCCTGAAATTTGCAAACCGAGTATGTAAAAATCAACTCCGTGTCCAGGAGAGTCTAAAGAGATTGAAGGATATGCCGTCCAACCTGAATCGGGAGCTCCCCCTAAAAACCAGCTTAAATTTAAGAAAACACCCCCGAAGAAAAACAGCCAAAAGCCTAATGCATTCAAAAACGGAAATGCCACGTCACGAGCTCCGATTTGCAGCGGAACAACAGCATTCATATAAGCGAACAAAAGCGGAGTTGCCGCAAGGAAAATCATTGTTGTCCCGTGCATTGTCATAAGTTCATTAAACGTTCCGGCACTGACAAAGTCATTTTCCGGTACCGCCAATTGAATACGCATCAACAGCGCCTCAAGACCACCAATGGCAAAAAAGAGTCCCCCGGCTATTAAATATAATATGGCAATTTTTTTATGGTCAACAGTTGTTAAATAGTCCCAAACTGTTGGCCAGAACCCTTTTTTTCGAGCTAACGTACTCACGATGTAACCTCCTTTTTCATTAGTCATCCATTACTTTTCAACTGAAAGGCTTTCCAAATAATCCGTTAATGCATTGATTTCTTCTTCTGTAAGTTTATCGTAAGTTCCTGTCATTTTATTTCCAGGTTTATATTGTTCAGGATCTCTCAGCCAATTTTTAATATTTTCTTCGTTATGTTCCAAGATACCGGCAACGCGCTCACGATCAGCAAAATTCCCTAAATTTGGAGCGGTGCGTGCTTGTTCAGGGCGATTATCCGCAGGTGTAACTGCATGACAGCCGATGCACCCTTTATCTTGGAATATTTGCTCGCCTTTTTTGGCTGATTCTGTTTGTGCAATTGCTTCTGCCTTAACGTTTTTCATTTTATCGATCCATGAATTAAATTCATCACGGGAAACGGCTTTAACTTTAAAGTCCATTAATGCGTGCGAAGGTCCGCATAGTTCAGCACATTTTCCGTAGAAAATGTTTCCGGCTTCTTCAGCACGTTTTGAATCAATTTTTAACCAAAACTTATTTTCGTTTTCAGTGTTTGTATCTGTTTTCCCTCCAACTGAAGGAATCCAAAATGAGTGCTTAACGTCAGAAGCCTTTACATTGAAATACACTTTTTCATCAGTGGGAAGAACGAGATCTTGGCTTGTAATCACACCATATCCAGGGTATTCAAACTCCCACCAGTAAAGGTTGGCTCTTACATTGACAACAAGTGGATCTTTCCCTTTGTTTTTCTCATCGGCCAACGCCTTTTCCATTGGATCAACATCCGCCAAATGGAAAGTGGAAGCTACCACAGGTACTGCCAAGACAACCAATAATAAAATAGGAATAACAGTCCAAATGATTTCAAGTTTATGGTTGCCTTCCACTTGTACTGGTATTTTCTCACCCACTTTTTTCCGGCGGAATTTTAACAACACGTAAATGAAAATAATGGTGACAACCGCCACGACGATCACCATGATTGCCGTACTCAACATCATGAGCGAAAATTGTTCATCGGCAACAGTTCCCGCTGGCGTCAACGTGGAAATAAACGGTTCGCCGCAGCCGGATAGAACGAGCGCCATGATTGCAAAAAGTAAAAAAAGACGCCATTTCAGCTTTTTCATTGCTAAACAACCCCTCTTTCATTGTTAAATGTCTCAAACTCCTAAAAAAATGAAGAATTCCTTCTATACATAAACTTTAGAAAGAATTGCAACCGATCTTAAATAATGGAAAACGCAACCATTGCTACAAATAATATCGTCAAATAATTTATGGAATAAACAAACATCCATTTAGCCCATTTTATATCATTTTTCATTTTCAGTCCAATGAGCGCCAAAATGAGCCATGCTACATTTAAAATGGTCGCCAAAACGACGAAGCCAATGCCTAAACTGAACAGATAAAATGGAAGCGGCAGCAAACACGCAACCCAAACGATGATCTGTCTTTTTGTAATATTAAATCCGTGTACAACCGGAAGCATCGGAACACCGGCTTTCCGGTAATCATCTACACGTTTCATCGCCAAAGCCAAAAAATGGGGCGGCTGCCAGATGAACATGATCAAAAACAAAATCCATGGAATAAGATTCAACTCTTCAATCGCCGTCCATCCAATCAATGGCGGTACAGCTCCGGCAATGCTGCCAACAACTGTATTTAAAGTGTATTGGCGTTTAGTCCACATTGTATATAATACAATATAAGAAAACACACCAATCAATCCGATTACCGCGGCTGTCACAGATGCCATCAAAAGCATGATGGTTCCCAAAGCTATGAAGCCAATGCCCAAGGATAATGCTTGGAACATTGTAACTTTTCCGGTTACAGTAGGCCGTGTTTTCGTTCTTTCCATTATTTGATCAATATCTTTATCATAAAAATTGTTGATTACACACGACCCGGCAATGATCAAGCCTGAGCCAATAATCGTATAACAAATGATATCTATATAATCTAAAAAACTTTTTCCGCTGAAATATAATGCCAGCCATAAACCAGTAAAAGTGGTGATTAAGTTCGAATTGACAATCCCAACTTTTATAAGAGCCAAAAAGTCTTTGAAAGAAGAGGTCGTCTCTTCTAACGGCTCTTTGTAAACAACTTCACCCCTTGTATTGGCCATACATATTACCTCCTCTGAATCAACTGCACAAAACTGCAGCTGAAAAGCATTTACCTCCATCTTAAGAAAAAAAAGGAGTGAAAGAAACGTACATATAGTATTTAACCATAATTCGTCAAACTTTTGTGTACATTTTGCGAATAAAGTTTGTCGAAATTGTGAAGCAATGTAAATCAAATGTTATTCTTATTATAATAAATAAGTGCGATGTTCGACAAAAAACCTTCCCTTTATATTTCTAGCAAACTCCAATTTAATATTCAAGCTTTTTCTCGTGCAGGGGGAAATTTTATCTTAAAATGCCCTTATCAAAAAAACATATTATTTTGAAAGCAGGTGAAGCATATGCGACATTTATTAAAATGGCTTGCGGTATTGACAACGATCGTTATGCTTTTTGTTTTAATCGGCGGTGCATTGGTGACGAAAACTGGATCATCCATGGGATGCGGCCGGTCATGGCCTCTTTGCCACGGACAAATTCTCCCGGATCCGCTTACAATTGAGACGATTATTGAACTTTCCCACCGTCTTGTAAGCGGCGTAGCGGGGGTGCTTGTATTGGCTCTTGTCATTTGGGCCTGGAAGGCAATCGGACATAAAAGGGAGACAAAGCTGCTTTGTTTTCTCGCCATCTTTTTCATTATTTTACAGGCTCTCATTGGCGCAGCTGCTGTTGTTTGGGGACAATCAAAAGCCGTTCTTGCGCTTCATTTCGGCATTTCGCTCATCTCGTTCGCTGCGGTGCTGCTATTAACATTGTTGATTTTTGAAGTTGACAACAAGTTCGATGCAGATTCACTTGTTATAGGAAAAACAATGCGCTTCCATATTTACGGAATCATTATTTACAGTTATATTGTCATTTATACGGGAGCTTATGTGCGCCATAAAGGGGCAAGCCTTGCCTGTCCAAGCATTCCGTTTTGCAGCGATAACCGCCTTGCACCGCAAACCATACATGAATGGGTGCAGATGAGTCACCGCTTGGCTGCTGGTTTGCTTTTTATTTGGATCGCCATCGCCATGATTCACGCTATGAAACATTACCGTGGACAAAAAGTCATCTATTGGGGATGGATCATCGCCTTTCTTCTTATTATTCTGCAAGCCGTCACGGGTATTTCCATTATCCTGTCCAACTTAAATCTTTATTTTGCATTGACTCATGCACTCATCATATCGTGCTTGTTCGGTCTTTTATGTTATTTTGTTCTCCTTGCCGGAAGGGCAAAAAAGGGTTAAAAAAACTCGCGTGTTTCGCGAGTTTTTTTATTTCAGCCGATAAATGTCTTTATACTTTTGTTCTAAATATTGGATAAAATAAGTGGGATTGAGCGGCTCTCCTGTGGCCTCCATTACAATTTCCAAAGGCTTCTTCATCTTGCCGTATTGATGAATATGCTTTGAAAGCCAGCTTCGTATTGCTGCAAATTCGCCATTTTCGATCAACTGATCAAGATCGGAGAGATCCGTCTCGATTTTCTGTTTGAATTGAGCTGCATACATGTATCCAAGTGCATATGAAGGGAAGTAGCCGAAACTCCCTCCAGCCCAGTGCACATCCTGCAAAATGCCGTTGCCGTCATGATCAGGAGCAATTCCCAGATATTGCTTATATTTTTCATTCCATACGTGCGGAAGCTCCTCAACACTAAGAGCCCCTTCAAACAATAATTTTTCCATTTCATATCTGACTATGATGTGGAGGCTGTAAGTTAATTCATCGGCTTCAATGCGAATGAGGGACGGTTTCACCTCATTGACGGCTCGATAAAAATCATCGAGCGCCACATGTTCGAATTGGCCTGGCGAATATTGCTTCAGCTTTTCATAATATCGTTTCCAAAAGGAATAGTTTCTCCCAATCATATTTTCATAAAATAAAGATTGCGATTCGTGGATGCCCATGGAAGCTCCTTCATCAAGCGGCGTCCCTGCCAAATGACCGGCAATATTTTGTTCATATATCGCATGCCCGCCTTCATGGATTGTGCCAAAAACAGCGGTGCGGAAATCATATTCGTCGTATTTTGCAGTAATTCTAACATCGCCGTGATGAATTTTAATCTCAAACGGGTGAACGGTATCATCAAGACGGCCTGCATCAAAATTATAGCCGATTTCTTTCAATAAAAACTTGGAAAACTCCCTTTGTTGTTTCTTTTGAAACTTTTGATAAAGAAATGAGGTGTCCGGTTTATGTTCCGATTCGACAATTTGGCCGACAAACGGTATAAACCGCTCTTTCAGTTGGTTAAACACTTTATCAAGCATTTCGACTGTGACGCCCGGTTCATAATGGTCTAATAGTGTGTTATAAGGATGATCTTTGAATCCCCAATACGAAATAAATTTTTTGTTAAACTCAATCAGTTTTTTTAAATAAGGAGCAAACCTTTCAAAATCCGCCTTTTCTTTCGCTTCTTCCCAAGCAGTTTCGCTTTTTGATTGAAGCACGGCATATGCCTGGTATTCCTCTTTTGGAATCTTGACATTTTTAACATAATCTTCTTTGCAAAGTTGGACAGTTTTTTGCGCCACCCTAGAGAGCTTCACAAAAACATCGCTTTCTGATAATTCATCAAGAAATTTCTTCATTTCGTCAGAAACGGACATTTGAAACCATTCGGCCGACAGTACACCGATGGTCTCGGCGCGGTGATCCATCCCGTTTTTCGGTGCTTTCGTCCGCAAATCCCAGTACATCAAATTCAACGCTTCTTGATAACTTTCCATCTTTCTGACATATTGCAAAAAATCGCGTTCCTTCTGTTTGACATCCATCGCCATCACCCCAATTACTAAAAAATAAAAAAATTACAAAGAACAAAGCCTTATTTTTCCACTTCAGGTTGTACCGGCAATGCTTTGAGAACCTCTTTTAAGATATATTCATCTGTTTCTTTGTTAATCAAAATGGTCACTTCACCGTGATCCTCCTTCGTCCGAATAAGGCGTCCCACCCCTTGCTTTAACCGCAAAATCATATAAGGCAAATCAACTTCCAAGATCGGATCTTCCGCAGATTTCCGCTTTGCTTCAAAAACAGGATCATTGGGCGGGAACGGCAAAGACCAAATGGCGACGTGCTCAAGTGATGAACCGGGTATATCAAGTCCCTCCCAAAGATGAAGAGCGCACAGAACAGCTGCTTCATCATGTTGAAAAGATTTCACTAGTTCACTAATTTCCTTGTCTCCTTCAAACAAGCAATGATCCCAAAGAGCAGGCAAATGGTTTTTCAAAAACGTCAGTTCATCTTCCGTTCTAGTTAAAATTAGCGTCCGGCCTTTATATTTTTGGATGACCGACCGCACCCGTTCAAGCTTTTCCTCTTCATCCCCTTGTTTGATCGTAATTTTCATGTTTTTTTCATAATCGAACGGTGAGTCCACAGAAAATGAATAATAATCCATAATTCCAAGGCTTTTCGCTAAATAGGCAAAAGACCCGTTTTGATCCGACATCGTTGCCGAAGAAAAAATATAAGGTATTTTTTTAGAAAATACCTTTTCCCGCAAAATTTTTTCAACGGAAAGCGGCATGATGACAAATGTTAAATGGTTTTCATTTTCGAGCCAATAGATCGTTTCTTTGTTTTGTAAAAATAGGCCAAAAGAAAATTCCATTTGATCTAGATATTCCTCAACAATTCTCCGTTCATATTCATTGATCGTATACAGTTCACTTTCGAAAACAAGCTCTTCGGACAATTGTGTTAGCTTCTGATAAAATTGCTCCGTTTCTTCCATCAATGCTTTCGTTTTTCTAATTGTCAACCGATTGGATCCAGCCGTTTTTTCAGCATGCTGTTTCAAGTTATGAAAAAACCGTTCATTCATTTCAAGTGTCTTCTCAACCAACTCTGCAAGTTCTTCACGTATATCATTTTGCAAAATTTTTTCCAACAGCGCTTCTAATGTGTCTTTTTTTATGCGATAGGCGAGCGCTTTTTGAGCCGCAAATTCCAATAAATGCCCTTCATCAAAAATCACGCATGAATGATCAGGAAGAAGGGGTAGCTGGCCTTCTCTTTTCCGCGATTCTTTTGTCCAAACGTGTTCCATATAAAAATCGTGGGAGCAAACAATTAAATCTTTTGCTCTTCGATAGTAATCCCGAGAAAGCATCATCCCGCACCGATGACGTTTTTCGCATGAAAAGCAATTTTGAAACGGATCCCACGCCACTTTCCGCCACTGTTCATCTGAAAAATGCGGATATTGTTTTCGGTCTCCGTACCGATGGAACTCCTGCATCCCGCTTGTGTCATGAACAAATGTAGGCAATGATTCATATAGCTCATAATACATATCATCTTCAAGCGCGCCAAGTGCATTTTCGAGCTTGTCCAAACATAAATATTGGTGCATCGATTTTGCCAAACGGACGTCAATGTTTAATCCAAGCGCTTTCTCAATCTTATCTATATCTCCTTCTGCTTTGACAAGCTGCTCAATTAATGCTTCATCTGCGCAGGCAATGACAGCAGGTTTCCCAGTGTACCTTGCATAAGCAACCGCATATAGCAGATAAACAATCGTTTTTCCCGTTCCGACACCGGCTTCAGCAAACATTACTTTCTTGTCTTTAAAAGCACGATCAAGCTGAAACGCCATGTAAACTTGTTCATCGCGCAATTCAAAACCTTTTTCCGGCAAAATGTCATACAATACGTCTCCAATCCAGCCGCTTAAAGCATCGTAAAAATTTTCATCCTTTGAGATATGAAAAGGCAACCCATTTAATGCCATCCACTTAACCCCCATGCATCATTCCTAGAAATCTTTTGTTTTGAAAAACGCAGTCCATAAAGTAGATATTATTTCATTTTTATCTTGCAACGTCAAGATATATGGCGTCAAAAATTTACAGAAAAAAGACTTTCCTATTTTCAGGAAAGCCTTTTAGCCTGAAGCGAAAACGGAGCAGACGATTCGTGCAAAACAGCCATTTTCAAGAGCCCTTCCGCTTCATAAAGCTGATGAATCGCTTTTTCATTCATTTCGCTTTGAGAAAGAATTTCATATGTATTTTTTAATGCTTGCGAAATTAACAAAAATTCTTCCCTTGTCATATCAATTAACCAACCCCAATGAAAAATTGCATACATTTCAGTATATGCGGGGTGGATCATTTCTATACGCTTTTGGAAGGGGAGGACCCCAAAATTGGTAATAGTTTGTTTGAATAAACCCGTTAAAAAGCTTGCGTTTTTTAGTTGCTTTTTTCCCGTATAACCGTTCAAAATTTGGATGGCTCGTTAAAATATAGACAGACCAAGTGTCTAAAAGAGAGAACGTTTTTCCCATCTGTTGATACAGTTCTTCAACATGCTTCTTTTCGCCAAGCCGCTCGCCGTATGGAGGATTGCCGATAATCACTCCAAATTCTTTTTTTGAGCGAAAATCTTTTACCTGCATTTGCTTAAATGCAATGACATCGGAAAGTCCCGCCTCCATGGCATTTTCTTTTGCCGCTTCAACCATTTTATGGTCGATGTCTGCTCCGATGATATCAAGCTTCTCATCATAGCGCGCCAAATCTTCCGCTTCTTCTCTTGCCATTTTCCAATATTTTGCCCCAAGCCATTCCCAATCTTCCGAAGCAAAGTCCCTGTTAAAGCCAGGGGCTATATTTTGTCCGATTAATGCCGCTTCGATCGGGATGGTGCCAGAGCCGCAAAACGGATCGATTAACGTTCTGTTTGGGTTCCAGTTCGTCAGCAGAACGAGCGCGGCAGCCAGCGTCTCTTTCAACGGAGCTTCCCCTTGGCGGATTCGGTATCCCCGCTTGTGCAATCCGCTGCCGCTTGTATCAATCGTGATCGTTGCAATATCTTTATGCAAAGCGACCTCAATTTTATAGACTGGTCCACTCTCTTCAAGCCAATCAGAAGTTTTATGATATTGCCTCTTCAATTTTTCGACGATCGCTTTTTTGACAATTTTTTGACAATCCGATACGCTGGCAAGCTTTGATTTAACAGACTTTCCGATAACTGGAAACTGGACGTTTTCAGGCAAAAAAGCGGCCCAATCAACAGTATTCGTCTCTGCAAACAATTGTTCAAAAGTGGCGGCGGGAAATTCGGCCACTTTCAGTTTTACCCTGTCAGCTGTTCTCAGCCATAAATTTGCCCGGCAAATTGCCAGTTCATCCCCTTCAAACACAACTTTTCCGTTCTCCACTTTGCAGTCGTATCCTAAATTGCGGACTTCTTTGGCGACCAAAGCTTCGATTCCCATAGCGGCTGTTGCAACGATGGTAAACGGTTTAGCCATTTTTTCACCCGTCTTTTATGTAAAATAAAAGCTCCCCGTCTGGAGAGCAAGTATTGCGGTTTCATCCATAACGTTCTGTAAGCCATGTTTTGTACCCATATTGAAAAATATGGGTGGTAATCATCTATCTACAGAAGCTTTTGCTTCTGTCCTTCTCCTCGTTCATTTCCTCAGAGAAGGTGCCCCTACCATCATTTGGGTTTCTCGCTCGTGGGGTTTACCGCGTTCCACTCTTGCGATTTCTCGCAAGACTTCGTCACTGTGGCACTTTCAGGGTAATCATGCCATGCCTCCAAGAGGTTTAGGCACTTTCCCCGCCGTCAGCTTTTGAAGCTGCCCTAGCTTATGGTTTCGCTAGGCACGAACACTACGGGCATCTCAGCACCGTGCGAGCATGGACTTTCCTCTACAACGGAAAACCGTTGCAGCGATTACCCGAACGTTATCCTCAAACCGCACTATGTAGTATAGTGAAAATGCCGAAAAAATTCAAGTGAAGAAAACTGGCATTACTCGTATAGTTTGCTGCCAAAAACATGTTTTTCTAAATTTGACAAGCGTTTCAAAATATCGAAATTGGTTGTGTTCGCTTGAATCGTTGGTTGTTTTTTCAAAGCTTCATCAAGTTGTTTTTTCAACCGCATATTTTCCTGCCTAAGCTGTTCAATTTCTTGGTGGAACGTTTCGTAATCTTTAATAATCACATCTAAAAATTTATCGACTTCTTCTTGTTTGTAGCCCCGCATGGATGTTTTAAATTCTTTTTCCAAAATTTCTTTTGCCGTTAATCTGATTTTATCTGAAATCATTTCGATTCACCTCAACTTGTGGGAAATCTTAATTTCTATTTTTTCAAACTTCCTGATTAATGTCAATTTAATCTTTGTCAAACCCTTTTTTCTAGCATGAACTTTGCTTTTGTTAGAAGAAAGGAGCCGATGGAAACAGCTCCCTCCGCTTCATCAGCAATATGGTCTGCCGCATTGAAAATGTTGATGGAATACTTCATTGGCCATCGATTGAGTGTGCGGGTAATAGTGCATATGCTGATACATATGGTGATTGACATTCGTTGTATGAATTGGATGAATATGTGGAACTATTGTTTTCGAAAAGGTGTGGTTGACACAACACTTCGTCGGATGAACAATCGGCGAAAATACATTCGGCCTCATCATCAATCTTCATTTCCCCTTCCTAATCATAAGTTGTTTTCAATAACAGCCTATGAACAGGAAGGTGTACATGTACTAATTGAAACACCTATTTTTTACAGCAGTGCGTATAAAGCATCTTGAAAGGTGGTAAAAACAAAAAAAATGACACATAGGACAAGAAAAAATAAATAAAGCATCCCTTTATACATCCTATCCTATTCCTCCTTCATAATTTTTATCAAATCATTTCCAATTCTTCATGACAATACGAAAGACCTTCAAGATATAGAAGGTCCTGCCAATATTCGTAAATTTAAATAAATGTTCACGTCCATGCTTCTTCACATCTTCGCATTTTCAATATTTATTTTCCTCAATGAATCTAGACGAATTCGGTTTAGGAAACGTTTCACTTGTCTAACTTCATATTTGTGCTTTTCTTTTTTTCAAGTCTTCGTTTCCTTTTTAACAGCGCTTCTTTTTCTGCACTGGTTGAGACTTTCAGACGTTCCACCATTTTAATGGTTTCGATTGCTTCATTGGTCATCATCAGCGCGGCAGCAAAATTTTTTTCATAATGCTCGTAATATTTGGCTAGTTCGATTAAAGCTTTGATTTTTAATGAACCTCTACCCTGTTCTTTAATCTCATAAAACAGGCGGTTTGCTTCGGACAATCGTCCGTTCCGCTTTTCCATCATCGCCATTTCAAATTTTGCTTGCAAATGCTCTCCGTTCGTCTTTTCATTTACCTTGGCATAAAAATCAAAAGCGCGTTCATCGTTTCCAACCGCCTGAAACCATTTTGCCACCTCAAACAGTTCTTCTTCGTAAAGTATGTTCTCGGGAAACAGCAGTTTTTTTGACAAATGAGTATAAAGTGTAATTAAGGAAAGAATATCCCATTCATTATGTTTGAAAACGCTAAGAACAAGATCAGGATTGGGATTCTGCAAAAATTGATAATAAAGAATAGGCGCTAAATACCCGGGTGTATCTTCCGTCCGTTCAACTTGCAAAATTTTTTTCTCGACATTTGCCAGCTTTACAGAATCCATCCCTTTCTTCCATAGCCGTCTTGCCGCATGGTATAAATCGAAATGGCCATAATCCGGCAATTGCGGGAGCATATCACGTATTAACGTATGTCTCGTTTTCACTTGAGGCCAATCGAACGCTTTTCCGTTATAAGTGACTAGCGTTTTAATGTTGACTTCGCTTAAAAAATATTGATAAAACGCGACTTCATTCCCCGGCTTAGGCAAAAAAAGCTGCTTTAGCACCACTTTGTCGGCAAAGACTCGGGCATAACCTAACAAAAAAATCATGTGACCGACACCGCCTTTTAAGCCTGTCGTTTCCGTATCGAAAAAAAACAATTCGGATGGTTTGTGCCCTTTTGCCGATAAAGGATGCACCAAATCAGAATCGTTCCAGGAAGAAACGGCATCAAGCACTTCCCGCAGTTCATATAATCCGTGGCGAACATGTACAGGATATTCCACTTCGCGAATAAGGATGTATTGGCCATCATAGAAAAAAGGTCTTACACCGCTTTCTTGCCACTTTTCCAAATAAGGAATTTCCAGATTTTGAGCATCGGATTTCTTGTCCTCATCAACAAGATGTTTTTTCAAACGGTTTAACTTATGTTTTATGGACATATGATTCGTCCTTTCTGACAAATTGCAGTAACTGGACAGCGGTTTTTTTGCGGCCGTTCATCGCAATGTCAAGTCCAATGCATGATGGGCAGCCGTCCTCACAAGTGCAGCTTGAAATCATCTCTTCCGCTTTTAAAAGCAGTTCATCGATTTCTTCAAATACTTTTTTTGACAACCCGACTCCCCCGGGGTAGCGGTCATACAAAAAGATCGTCGGCTTCGCGTTATGAACCGACTTTACTTGGACGACGACATGAAGGTCGTTCGGATCGCACATGGCCGCCAGCGAACTGACATATTTCAAAGCATGGCTGAGGCCGATCAAGCCTTTTTCCATCTGTTCCTTTGAAAAACGATCGGAAATTTCTTCATTGAAGCTGATCCAAGCACCCGTTGTATGGAGTTCTTCTTCAGGCAGATGAATCGGCCCCGACCCGATATTTTCATGCGTTCCAAATTTTATTTTTTTAAAAATCGTCGCTTTTCCAAGCACCATGACATCGCCGAATCCGGCTTCAAAATTTTTTCGCTTATGTTCCTCATCCACTTCCAGCACTTTCAATTGGACGGCAAGATTGGCATCTGTATAATAATCAACATTTACTTCCGTAACGTATGCTTTTTTCTCTTCCCAGTCAAGCTTTTCCACTTGAAATTGCTTGCCTTCATGCAAATAAATGGCTTCCTCATGCAGCATCGTCATTGCGCTGAAACGGTCCATCTCACCTATCACTCGTGCACCTTCAGACCTGTCGATGATGACAACATTTTCCTTAGAGGCTGATCTTAAACTAATATCATGAGCCGGAAATGAATCACTCATCCAATACCATTTGTTTCCATTTCTATAAAGCAATCCTTCTTCTTTTAGAAAATCAAGTATTTCGTTGATTTCCACTCCATCGAATGTTTCCCCTGTTTGGAAAGGAAGTTCGAACGCCGCGCATTTCAAATGGTCAACAAGAATAATTAAATTGTCTGGATGGACAATCGCGCTTTCCGGATTTTTTTCCAAGAAATATTCCGGATGCTGCAAAATGTATTGATCCAACGGATTCGATCCGCCGACAAGGATAACGGCCGATTCTTCTTCCCTCCGGCCGGCGCGCCCCGCCTGCTGCCAAGCGCTTGCAATCGTTCCGGGATATCCTGTCATAATGCATACTTGCAGCTGGCCGATATCGACTCCCAGCTCAAGAGCATTTGTGCTGACTACTCCTTTGATCTCCCCTTCCCGCAAGCCTTTTTCGATCTCCCTTCGTTGTTTTGGCAAATAGCCGCCGCGGTAGCCGCGAATTTTTTTCATGCCGATTTCCTTTTTCGAAAGCTCCTGAAGATATGTCAAAATGATTTCCACCCGCATACGACTTTTGGCAAAAACAATCGTTTGAATATCGTTTTGCAAAAATTGTTTTGCAATTTCTTTCACTTCCAGTGTTGCGCTTCTGCGAATGTTAAGCGGTTTATTGATGACGGGCGGATTATAAAAAATAAAATGCTTTCTGCTTCTTGGCGCACCGTTTTTGTTAACCAGGAAAACTTCTTCTCCTAACAACGTCTCTGCAAAATCTTTCGGATTGGCAATCGTTGCAGAGGTGCAAATAAATTGAACGTCAGTTCCGTAAAAACGGCAAATTCGTTTTAAACGTCTGATCACATTTGCAACATGGCTGCCAAAAACACCGCGGTACGTGTGCAATTCATCGATCACGACATATTTTAAGTTTTCAAATAGAGCCACCCATTTTGTATGATGAGGCAAGATCGCCGAATGGAGCATATCAGGGTTTGTCATGACAATGTGCCCTGCTTTTCTTACCTTTTGCCGTATGGAAGGAGATGTATCCCCGTCATATGTATAACAATGGATGGCTTCACCCCCAAACTCTTCAATCCATTCGTTCAATTCGCTTTTTTGATCTTGAGCCAATGCTTTTGTCGGAAAAAGGTACAACGCTCTTGCATTTCTGTTTTTTAAAATTTCGTTTAAAACCGGCAAATTGTAGCACAACGTCTTTCCGGAAGCCGTCGGCGTCACGGCTACGATATTGTTTCCTTTTAACGCCAGTTCAAACGCTTCTTTCTGATGGCTGTATAAAGAATTGATTCCTCTTTTCAACAAAGCCTGTTTCAGCCGGCCGTCCATTTCATCAGGAAAGGGGACGGAGGTTGCTTCTTTTCCCTCTATTGTATGCCAGTAAACAATTTGGCTGCGAAAACGTTCATCATTTCTAAAATTCTCGATAACTTCCTCTAATGATTTCCTCCGAAACATCTGTCATTCCTCCTCTGTTTCTACGTCTATTGTAACGAATAAACGTTCGTCAATAAAGGTAGTTTCATCGACTTTGCCATGATGGAAAAACCTTTTGAAAATCTTTTGCATATAAATGGTGAAGAAAGGAGGCGAAACGATGGATAGGGACAAGAAGGAAAAAGGAGACATCTTGCCATCTTCACAGTCTGCTCACTTTCCCAATTATCTTCATCACTTTTTTGAACCTTCCTATTTCCAATCGCTTTTAAAACCTTTTCAAGATTTGTTTGAAAAGACAATGTCTCTCCCATTATTTCAATTAGAAGCCTTTGAATCGGACAAAGAATTGATTGTGGAGGGCAAGCTCCCTGGAGTCAAAAAAGAGCAAATACAGATTGGGTTGTTTGACAATGTATTAACTGTTTCCGTTCAACATCGCCAGCAATACGAACAGGCAAACGATCAAAAGCAGATCGTCGAGATGTTCGCATCTCAGGGAACATGTTCAAAATCTTTTTATCTTCCTCCTTATGCAGATACAACAAAAATGAAAGCGTCTTTTGAGAATGAGAAACTCGTCATTGTCATTCCTTCCCGAAAAAAGAACATACCGATTGCAGATTCATTTTAAAGGGTTCAGAATCATTGCTCTGAACCCTTTAACAGTCTTTTCTTTTGTTGCCTTCTTTCGTCTGCTTTATCATTTGGTGAGACGTTATGGCAAACCCTCCTGCGATAATTCCATTCGCCACACCGTTTACCGTAAACCCTAATGTAAAAACGCTCGCAACGACTCCGCCGAAAATGATGATCCATACAATGAGCCAATTCGGAATAAACGGCGTTCTCTTTAGGGCATATCCTAAAATCATTAAAGCCGGTACGACAATGACAAGCTGCGGATCGATGACAATGTCGCGCAAAACGAGTTCAAGTCCACCCATCTTTCCCCTCCGGCATTACGTTTTAAATATTTGCGAAACACCTTTTAACAAAGATGACATCTGGTTCATTGCACTTACAACCTGTCCAGCCGTATCCATCATTTTATTGAAATCGAGCTGCCCATCTTCCTTTTTAAAAGAAGTCATAAAAGGTGAATTCCCTCCATTTGGAATAATAATGGGCATAGGCTTTGGATATGGCGTCATAATTGGAAGCTGCGGCGAAAAAAATGGGGTTGGAAAGGAGGAAAAATAAAATGGTTCCACCGTTGAATACTGGTTGTAAGGAAGAGGCCTCATCCACCCATATCTTGCATCATAATACATTGTGAATCCCCCCTTTAAATCGATTCTTCATTTGCTGGCTCTTAATCTTATTTTATGATTTTTCCGGCCAAAAAGTGCTCTGTCAAATCATGTCGGAAGTTCTCATTTTTTTACAATTGATTATTGTCTAATAGATGATAACATATTAATATAAGGGAATAAGGGGGAATGTTTTATGACAGTGCAATTGTTAAGGGAGAAATTTAAACGGGAAAAAAATTACGATGCTGAATGCGCCAACGAACTGTTGGATTTTGCTCGCAAACTTTACATCTACGGAACCATCAATATTAAAGATTATCGACATATCATGAAAGCGTTGGAGCAGGAAGGCGCCGTTGCACCAGAATATACGATTTCATAAATGATTCATGAAAATAAAGCAGAGAGGCTTTCATTTCTCTGCTTTTTCTTTTTTTTCCGCAACCTTGTTTTGAACTTCGCTAAGCAAGTGTTTCAGCGTATATTCTGCTGATTGCTTCCTATTATTAAATCTTGTTTGGCTCGTATCGTGAAAAAAAGATTGAATCGCAATGTTTTCAATGTGGTCTTTTGCTGTTTCAATCTGCTGGGGATATAGATATTTCGGGCGGCAAGTACTGATCCATTTTTTCGCTAACACTTCCCATTCATCTAACAAAGCAGAGATTTCATCAACATAAGGTTTCACCTCCGCATAGAAATCAAAAGTTTTTTCTTCTTTTTTTGTTTTTGCCATTCGATTGGCGCTTTCTCGGATGACAGATAACAGCTGTTCGGTGAGAATTTTCATTTGATCTTCCTTCAAGGTTGTTCACCCCGATACCATCATAACAAATCTGCCTCGTCAGCACCAATTCGAACATTCCCTCCCAATCAGTATGATGCCGCTTTTTTCTCTCGATTGCTTTCATGTTGCCACTTAATAAGCTGTGCTTGAAAACGTTTCAAGTCTTCCGTATGTTCAGCCATGGTTCGGGAAATTTTTTCAGCTTCCTTGTCAATTTTTTTTTCAATTTTCTGTTTCAACTCGTTCTCCAATCGTTCGATTTGTAGCTCCATTTCCATTAATTTTTTCAATACTTCTTGTGAGCCAATAAAAGAATTCATAAATCATCCCTCTTTTCAAGTTCTTTGCTAACCAATTCTTTCTCCTTTTTCTGAATCCTTCCAAGGCGACAAAACTAGTTTCTTTTCGGCAGAGAAAGTTGAAATTCATTCATTTTTTTATAAGCATTCGACAATGATTTTTGACGTATGCAATGTTTTCTGTTTTGAAAAACTAACGGAAGGAGGTGAAAGCGGAATGAAAAAAGATGCCAAAACAAAACAAAAGGAGCAGGTGCAAGATAAAAAAACCGGTTTTGGAGACAAAAAATTAAAAGGGCCAAATAGACCATCCACTTAAACATCGCCGGGCATTCCACCTGGCGTTTTATCATTGTTTTCTCCCTCATCCCCGATTCATTTCAATGTTTTTGGCTGCGAAAACAACTTCTCTTCACTATCAATGAAACCTATCTTGTTTTTTTTCGTCTATATCGTTTGAAACAGCACAATCAAAACATTTTCCATTTCTTTTTGATGCAATGTTGACAGTGTGCCTGTCTAATAAAATTATACGGAATGAATTTTATAAAAAAGAAAGGCATTCCATTCAAGAAAAGAGATCTATTTTTTGATAAGATAGAAACATCCAGATAAAGGAGGAGATCAGCTTGGCCATTCGTTATCCGAACGGAAAAGCTTTTCAGCCAAAATTAAAAACGAACAAGCCGATCGAAATGCAACATTCAAACCGTGGAATGACCTTAGAGGAAGATTTAAACGAAACAAACAGATATTATCGGGAACAGGGTATTGCAGTTATTCATAAAAAGCCAACTCCCGTGCAGATTGTTTCGGTCGATTATCCGAAAAGAAGCGCTGCCGTCATAAAAGAGGCCTATTTTAAACAAGCTTCCACAACCGATTATAACGGGGTGTACAAAGGAAGATATATTGATTTTGAAGCTAAGGAAACGCAAAATAAGTCATTTCCTTTAAAAAATTTTCACAATCATCAAATTGAGCATATGAAAGCAGTTCTTCAACAGGAAGGGTTATGTTTTGTGATCATTTATTTCACCAAGCTCCATAAAATCTTTTTTTTAGAAGCAGAAAAATTAATGACATTTTGGGAAAGGCAAAAAAATGGAGGAAGAAAATCGATATCATTGCAGGAAATAGAAGAAAACGGATATCGCATTCCCCTTGGCTATCGTCCAAGAATTGATTATATTAGTATAATAGATCAATTATATTTTCATTAATGCCTTTTTCATTATAATGAAAGGTTGGAAAATCCATGAGTGAACAATATAAATCTCGAGCAGAAAGACGGAAAGCCTATCAACAGAAGAAGAAAAAAGGGAAAAAAAGAGGATTTTTCCATAAACTCTTATTAACTGTTCTTTTGCTGGCGCTTGCAGCCATCATCGGGGGGACAGGCACCTTCGCCTATTTTGCTGCCACCGCTCCTCCATTAAATGATGATTTGTTAAAAGGCAACATGTCATCGACCATCTATGACATGAACGGAAAAGAAATAGGTGAAGTCGGTTCCGAAAAAAGGGAATATGTGAAAATCAACGACATCCCGAAAGTGGTAAAAGACGCTTTTATCGCGACAGAAGACGTTCGATTTTACAAACATCACGGTATTGATCCCATCCGCATTGGCGGCGCCGTCATCGCCAACTTTAAAGAAGGATTTGGGGCGGAGGGTGCAAGTACGATCACACAGCAGCTTGTAAAACTATCATTCTTATCACTCGATAAAACGGTAAAAAGGAAAGCTCAAGAAGCTTGGCTTGCTTTACAGGTCGAACAGAAATACTCAAAAGATGAAATTTTAGAAATGTATTTAAATAGAATTTATTATCCGGGCAATTACTACGGCGTCGCAAGAGCAACAGAAGCCTTCTATGGAAAAGATTTGAAAGACATTACGCTTCCTGAGGCGGCAATGCTTGCCGGAATGATCAAAAATCCTGATCTTTACAATCCAAGAAAAAATCCGGAAGAAGCCGAAAAGCGCCGCAATGTTGTTTTGAATTTAATGGCTAAGCACGGCTTCATCACGAATGAAGAAGCAGAAAAAGCAAAACAGATGTCCGTGACGGAATCATTAGTAAAGCCGAAAAAACAACAAAATAAGTATTATGCTTTCATCGAGCAATCCATTGAAGAAGTGCGGAAAAAGCTCGGTGTCGATCCGAGCACGGCCGGATTAAAAATTTATACAACTCTTGATACGGATGCGCAAGATTATGTCAACGATCTTTTAAATGGAGACGAAATGTATTATCCTAGCCAATATTTCCAGGCCGGCGTTGCTCTTATTGATACGACAACTGGCGAAGTGCGGGCTATCGGAGGGGGCCGAAACCAGCCTGTCGGCGGGTTTAACTATGCGGTTGACCTTAAACGCCAGCCCGGTTCTACTATCAAACCGATACTGGATTATGGACCGGCCATTGAACATTTAAAATGGTCGACCTACCATCAAATTGTTGATGAACCTTATACGTACTCAAGCGGAAAGCCAATCAACAATTATGACCGCAAATATAAAGGACAAATGTCAATCCGCGAAGCACTGGCCGATTCACGAAATATCCCGGCATTAAAAGCGTTCCAAGAGGTTGGCCCGGAAAGAGCAAAAGCGTTTGCGGCTGGATTGGGCATAAAAATTGATGAAATCTCTGAAGCCTATGCGATCGGCGGCTTTAAATACGGCATTTCGCCGATGCAATTGGCTGGCGCATACAGCGCGTTTGGCAACAACGGCATCTACATTGAGCCGCATACAGTGACAAAGGTTGTCTTTCATGATGGGACTGAGGCTGATTTATCTCCGGATCCAGTTGAAGCGATGAGCGATTATACCGCCTTTATGATCACCGATATGTTGAAAACCGTTGTTGAAAGCGGAACAGGAACAAGAGCGCGTGTACCCGGTTTAAACATTGCCGGCAAAACAGGATCTACTAACTTTACTGAAGAAGAAAAGGAAAAATATCACCCAACGAAAGGGTCAGCGAAAGATAACTGGTTTGTCGGCTATACACCGAAATATACAGCGGCTGTTTGGACAGGTTATGAGCAAAATGAAGAGAAAATGTTCATTACGAGAGAAGAGCAAAAAATTGCCAGAGATATATTCCGAAAACTGATCAGACATGTTTCTAACGGCGATTCTTCCGATTTCAAACAGCCGAAAAGCGTTGTGAAAAAAGCGATTGAAAAAGGCTCCAATCCGCCGAGATTGGCAAGCAAATATACGCCGGAAAACATGATCACATATGAATACTTTGTCCGCGGAGAAGAACCGACAAAAGTTTCGACAAAATATGATAAATTGGATAAACCATCCGGCTTATCCATCCAATATGATCAAGAAGCGAACGCCATTCAATTGAACTGGAGCCACAGCGATTCCGACGTTTCATTCGAACTGAGCGTGGCGGTTGACGGTGGCAACAGTCAAGTGTTGACGACAACGAATGAAACATCCTATACCTATACAAATGTCAAACCGGGATCCGTCTATCAGTTCACTGTCGTGGCACTCAATGACGATATGCGCAGCGACCCGGCAAGCGCCATGATCCAAATTCCGGCGGAGGAAGAAGTAGAAAATGATGGGCAAGATGACGAACAAAATCAAACAGATGAAATGAGCCCGGAAGACCAAGAAAGCAATGAAAACAACAATAAAGACAATGGTCAAGCCGAGGATAATCAAAATGCCGAGCCATCTGATGATGAACGTGAACAAGGAGGAGCGACCCCACCGCAAAGTGGACAGCCGCAAAATCCGAACGAAGAAATACCTGAAAGTCCTGCCGGTAATGACCAAAAGGGAAAACCTTCAAACGGTCAGGGACAGCAGCCTGGTAATCAAGATAACAGGCAAATAAAGCCGCAATCTCAACCTCACTCATAAAAAAGCGATCGCCTTTTTAAGGCGACCGCTTTTTTTTGGCTTTTTTCATGGCCAGCTGTTTATAAAACATTTTTTCAGCTTCTGCAAACAATTCCTTCAATTGAATAAATGCATGATATTGAGTTGGCCTTGCCAAAATAAACTCGAGCCGATCGGCAATATTGGCAGGAGTCATTTCCAGCTTCTTTACTTCGTCCAGTTGCAAAGAATGAACCGGCTGTCCGTTCATCCAATAAAGAATTTCCATAAAAAGTCCTAGCCCTGCCATCATTTTCTTTTGATCCGTTTTAAACGGTTTTTTCATCGTGTTTTCGATCTCATGAGCCATTTCCTTCCATCTTACAAAAAGCGGCGGCAATTCCTTTTCGCACATTTCCCAAGGCTTTTTTCCATTCATCCCTGACAAGTAGACAAGATCAAAATAAAAGAAATCGTCCGGGCTTAAGCGTACGATCTCTCGGTCAAAAAAGGCTGGATTTTGAAATGGTGTGGGCAAATGAAATTCTTTTTCCTCATGCATTTGCCTCTTTTCCTTTCATGCGTTTTTTTCCCTCCCGGCATAAATGAAGGAGTGGGCATTCTCCGCATTTCGGTGATTGGGCTTTGCAGTGATAGCGGCCAAAAAAAATCAGCCGGTGATGGGTAATCCCCCATTCATCTTCCGGTACTTTCTCCATCAACGTTTTCTCTACTTCCAAGACGGAATCTTTTAAGCGGCAAATGCCAAGCCGTTTTGATACACGTTCTACATGAGTATCGACAGCAATTGCCGGTTTGCCAAAAGCGACAGACAACACAACATTTGCCGTTTTCCTGCCCACCCCGGGGAGCTTCATTAATTCTTCCCTCGTTTCAGGAACTTTCCGATCAAATTCATCAATTAACATCCTGCAAAGCTTTTGAATATTTTTCGCTTTGTTCCGATAAAGGCCTATGGAGCGTATATCTTGCTCTAATTCTTCTAATGGCACGGACAAATAATCATCAGGTGTCTTATATTTTTGAAACAACTTCTTTGTCACTTTGTTTACAAGAGCATCTGTACATTGCGCCGATAATACAACGGCAATGACAAGCTCAAAAGGATTGTCATGAACAAGTTCGCAGTGGGCATCTGGAAACATTTCGCCAATTCGGTCTAAACATTCCCGGACTTGTTTTTTTGATAGCATTTTTCATCTCCTTTCCATGCAAAGGCAAAAAGATATTGGCTCAATGGTTTTCGAGCCAGTTATAAAATGGAACTTTTCTTTTATATTCCTGTTCCGCCTTCTGGGCATGTTTTTGCCGTACTTGATATTCCCGAAATTTTTGTGCATGTTTTTTTGCTTGTTCCAATGTTTTAATTCCATTTTTCTTCCATTCGAATAAAATCCGATCAATGTATCGAAAATTCAGCTTTCCGGAAATGACCGCTTCCTTTAAAGCAGAAAGGATGATGTCCGGATCATGATGATCTTGATCAATCCAATAGGCCAGTGTTTCACATTCAATTGGCGATAGCGGACGACCAAATTCCTGTTCAAAAATCGTATACAAATTTTTTTCTTTTTCTTCTTCCTGCGTTATCAATGTAAATTCATACAGCTTTTCCCAAAGCGGTTTTAAAGAATATTTTTCATACATAATTCCGTTTTGTTCAGATTCTTCTATATATAAAAACCCTCTTTGAATTAAATTTCTTAACAGCTTTGTGCATTCCGCAGCCGAAATCGACATATGATTGGAAAGTTCATTAGGAGTGGGAAAAAAATGGCCTTTCTGAATATTCGCATAGACATGCAAAAGGAGCAAAAACTCCTCCTCTTTCAGGCCGAGTCGGGAATAAGTTGTTAACAGGAGGTTGGGAATCGATAACGATCCTTGTTCTAGTAAAGCGGTAAACTGCTCTTTTTTCATTTTTCGACACCTCCATCATAAGTATACCATGTGTTTTTCAAAAAATTGAAGCCTCCTGCACGTAGGAGGCTTTTATTTTATTACGGGTATAAACGATTCAATAAACGAGGGAATGGGATCGTTTCCCTGACATGTTCAATCCCGCATATCCATGCAACAGTGCGTTCAAGCCCCAAACCAAATCCTGAATGGGGTACAGAACCATATTTTCGAAGGTCCAAATACCATTGATATGCTTTTTTGTCAAGATTGTGTTCCTCAAGGCGTTTTTTCAACAGTTGATAATCATGGATTCGTTCTGAACCGCCGATAATTTCACCGTACCCTTCAGGCGCAATTAAATCCGCACATAAGACAACTTCATCCCTGTTAGGGTCAGGCTGCATATAAAAAGGTTTTAAGTTTGCCGGATAATGGGTGATAAACACCGGTTTGTCAAAGCTTTCGGCAATTGCTGTTTCATGAGGAGAACCGAAATCATCCCCCCACGAAATGTCACTGAACCCTTTTTCATGGAGCAGTTTTACCGCTTCATCATACGTAATGCGCGGAAAAGGAGCTTTCACTTTTTCAAGTTTTTCCGTATCCCTTCCGAGCGTCGACAGCTCAAGCGAACAATGATCCAACACGGACTGAACGATAAAGGACACGTATTGTTCCTGCAATTTGAGGTTGTCCTCAAACTGGTAAAATGCCATCTCCGGTTCAATCATCCAAAATTCAATCAAATGGCGGCGGGTTTTGGATTTTTCTGCCCGAAACGTCGGTCCAAAGGAAAACACCTTTCCGAAAGCCATTGCAGCTGCTTCCATGTAAAGTTGACCGCTTTGCGAAAGGTAGGCATCTTCATCAAAATATTTCGTATGAAACAATTCGGTCGTTCCTTCAGGGGCACTTCCTGTTAAAATGGGCGGATCAATTTTGACAAACCCATGGTCATTGAAAAATTCATATGTAGCCCGAATCAACTCATTGCGAATTTTCATGATCGCATGCTGCCGTTTTGATCGAAGCCATAAATGGCGATGATCCATTAAAAAATCGGTGCCGTGTTCTTTTGGCGTAATCGGATAATCGACTGATTCGGAAATGATTTCAATGTCAGAAACCCCAAGCTCGTAACCGAAGGGTGAGCGCTCATCTTCGCGGACAACTCCAGTAACATATAAAGAAGTTTCCTGGGTAAGCTGCTTTGCCAGTTTAAACACTTCTTCACCGACAGTGGACTTCTCGACAACCGCTTGGATAAAACCGGTTCCGTCACGAAGCTGCAAAAAAGCAATTTTTCCGCTCGACCTTTTATTCGCAAGCCAACAGCCGATCGTTATTTCTTTGTCGACATATTGCCGAACATTTGAAATGGTTGTTTTCACTGTTTTTCCCTCCATAAGCCTAACTCCCAGATGCCTATTATTATACAGGGAATAATCATTTCATTTCAACAAATGACAAAAAGCCGGTTGCAGCCCGGCTTTTTGCCGTTTTATTTTTGATGATTGAAGACAAATCGTTTGATGCGTTCTATCGCTTTATCGAGCAACTCGAGTGATGTAGCGTAAGACAGTCTTACATTATCCGGAGCGCCAAAGCCGCTCCCGGGAACAAGGGCTACTTTTTCTTCTTCAAGTATCGCTTTCACAAAATCATCAACATGATCAAAACCTGTTTTAGCCGCTGCTTCTTTCGCATTTGGAAATAAATAGAAAGCCCCTTGCGGCTTAATACATGAAAAACCTGGAATATTTACAAGTTTTTCATAAATGATGTTCAGACGATCTTCAAAGGCCTTTCTCATCGTTTCCACCGGTTCCTGCGACCCTTCATAGGCAGCGATCGCAGCATATTGAGCAATAGACGTCGGATTGGAAGTGCTGTGGCTTGCCAAATTTGTCATCGCTTTAATAATGCATTCATCACCAGCCGCATAGCCGATTCTCCATCCGGTCATCGAATGCGATTTCGAGACTCCATTAATAATAATCGTATTTTCTTTCAATTGCGGCGAAATTTCGGCGATTGATACATGCTGATGGCCATCGTATGTTAATTTTTCATAAATTTCATCCGATATAATCAGCACATTTCGTTCAAGGCAAACCTCTCCTAATGCTTGCAATTCTTCTTTTGTATAAATCATGCCTGTCGGGTTGCTCGGGGAATTAATTATAACGGCTTTCGTTTTATCTGTAATCGCTTCTTTTAATTGTTCAGGCGCCACTTTAAATTGGTTTTCTTCCCGTCCTTCTACGAAGACAGGCACGCCCCCGGCAAGTTTTACCTGTTCCGGATAGCTTACCCAGTAAGGAGTCGGAATGATCACTTCATCCCCTTCATCAAGAATGACTTGGAACAATGTATATAAAGCGTGTTTGGCTCCTGTACAGACGATAATTTCCGACGGTTGATAATCCAATCCTTGATCTTGCTGAAATTTTTTAATAATGGCTTTTTTTAGCGACGCCAGCCCGCCGGACGGCGTATATTTTGTATGTCCTTCCTTCATTGCTTTGATCGCAGCCTCTAAAATATGCTCAGGTGTGTTAAAATCAGGCTCCCCCGCGCCAAGACCAATCACATCGTGCCCCTCCGCTTTTAAAGCTTTCGCTTTGGCAGTGATGGCCAGTGTCGATGATGGTGTTAAAGTGGAAACGCGTTTTGCTAATTTCATGTCAAAGTGCCCCTTTCTTACTGCTTAATGCTGTAAATTTTATAAACTCTTTCGTCTGTAAAACTTACGATTAAATATGTATAACGGTTTTGTTGGTCAATAAATTGTACCTCCCAAACCGGTATATCCCATGTCGGCTGTTTTGAATCATCGAAACCTAACATTATTTTCCTGATTTCTTTCGGCTTTTCACCCGCCACTTCTTGTACAAGCTGCAGGACTTCTTTTTTTGACAAGCCTTCATCTGCTTTTTTCACAAGTATGTTGTCATTTCCTTTTTTCATCCAGCCAATGATTTTTTCTCCGTTTTTATTTTTTCCTTGTACGACATAATACGTATGCCTGCTGTGATAAGTCGAAATATTGTCAACTTTTTCGAAGCCGTTGTTTTGGGCGATCTCGCTTGCGGTATGATGTCCTTTTCGTTTATCTTCTTCAGCGCTTGTATAAATGTGTGTCACGAAAGCTGTTGCCAAAAGAAGAAAACAAATGATTGAAATGATAAATTTTCCTTTCATTTTCGATCACCGTTACGTACGGTATATCGTAAAAACCGCTTTTGTTGCATCTTCGTGATCGAGAGCCAGCCCAAACATTAAATGCTCTCTTTTCAATGTGCGATTGAGAAGATCGACAATTTTATATAATTCATCTGAGTGTTCTATTTTTACAGATGAGATGACCTCAATCTTGTTATCCATGGCAGAAATCCTCCTTCATCAAGCAAAAATTGTAACTCATAGTTCAAACATGTGCGGAAACAATAAAATCACAACAATTTTTTGTTGTACTCAGTTCCCATTATAACAGCTTTTGCAGCTTTCTCTAAATAAAATTTCTCCTAGTCCACACCTTTTTTATGAGGAGTGAATCGCTCATTTGCTCCTCTTTTTTTCGATAAGAAAAACGTAATGAAGGCAAGAAAGAAACAAGGCCAAGGCCCTTTTTGGTTGGAGGCGGGTATCAGGACCTGGCCCATTTACCTTTACAGAACCGTCTTTGCCGGCTCATCTTGAATCAAGTCAACGATTTCGTTTTTTTCATTCATGATGGCAATAGTCGGTTTATGTTTGTCCAATGTATCTTCCGGAACGATTTTATAAGAAATGATAATGACCACATCACCGACTTGGACAAGTCTTGCCGCCGCACCGTTTAAACAAATGACTCCGCTGCCTCTTTCACCGGGAATGACATACGTTTCAAACCGTTCTCCGTTATTATTATTGACAATTTGCACCTTTTCGTTCGGCAGGATTCCAACGGCATCTAATATGTCTTGATCAATCGTGACGGATCCAACATAATGTAAATTCGCTTCCGTTACTCTTGCCCGGTGAATTTTCCCATTCATCATAATCCGATACATCGAAGACCCTCCTTTTTAATCCAAATCGATGATAATATTATCAATCAATCGTGCCTGTTTAAATTTGACGGCAAGCGCAACGATGATTTTGCCATGAAACGAGCTGACCGGTTCCAGATCAGGATACGTTAAAATATCTATATAATCAATTTCACCACTTGTATTTTTCTCCAAATACGCTCTCATTTTTTCCATGATTTCCTTTGGCTGGTAATCATTTTTTTCAATCATGTCTCTAGCGATTAACAACGATTGATATAAATGGGGCGCTTCTTTTCGCTCCTGTTCGTCAAGCCTGATATTTCTCGAGCTTTTCGCCAAGCCGTCCTCTTCTCTTACGGTTTCAACGGCCACCAGTTCGACAGGAAAATTCAAATCTTCAATTAAAGCTGATACGACAGCAACTTGCTGGGCATCCTTCAAGCCGAAATATGCACGATCTGGTGAAACAATATGAAAAAGCTTTGTTAAAACAGTCGCTACCCCGTCAAAATGGCCTTTGCGTGATTTCCCGCATAAAACATCAACCCGCTTAGACACTTTAACAGTTGCAGCAGGCTCTTTTGGATACATTTCTTCTGTTGTTGGCGCAAAAAGGAAATCGACACCTTTCTCCTTTGCCAACGATTCATCCCGCTTCAAATCTCGGGGATATGTGGCAAAATCTTCGCTAGGTCCAAACTGCAATGGGTTGACAAAAACGCTTAAGACCACAAAATCATTTTCCTGTTTTGCCCGCTCCACCAATTTTAAATGTCCTTCGTGCAAATAGCCCATCGTTGGGACAAAACCCACCGTTTTCCCTGCTTTTTTCAAGCTGCGGATTTCTTGTTTCATTTGTTCAATTGTTGTGATGATATTCATTCTGTTCTTCCTCCATACAATCCTGAAACGACATTCTCGTCCATATGGAATGAGTGTTCCTCCGTTGGAAAACGGCGCGCTTTTACATCATCTTTATATTGATTAATCGCCCGGCTGATGTCATCATTGATCACAGCATATTGTTTGACAAATTTCGGGACTCTTTCGACGCCGTAACCTATCACATCATGAAACACAAGAACTTGCCCGTCCGTATCTTTTCCAGCTCCTATCCCAATGGTTGGAATTGACAGCTCATTTGTTATTTTTGCTGACAGTTGAGAAGGCACACACTCCAAAACAACCGCGAGGGCGCCCGCTTCCTCGCATTTTTTGGCATCTTCCAGCAGCCTTTGCGCGCTTTTCAAATCTTTTCCTTGCACTTTATAGCCACCTAACACGCCAACAGACTGCGGGGTTAATCCAAGATGAGCGACAACAGGGATGCCCGCATTGGTAAGAAGGGAGATAATATCGAAAACAGCACCTTCCAGCTTTAATGCATCCGCTCCGCTTTCTTGCACGATTCTTTTGGCATTTGTTAACGCATCTTCTTTAGAAATGTGGTAGGACATAAACGGCATATCCGTCACAATAAACGTGTTGGGAGCCCCCCGCTTCACGGCTTTTGTATGATGAATCATATCTTCGACCGTCACCGGGACAGTCGAATCATATCCTAAAACAACCATTCCAAGGGAATCACCGACTAAAATCATATCAACATTAGCTTGTTGGGCAAGCTTTGCCGATGGATAGTCGTAGGCAGTCAACATGACAATAGGCTCACGTTTTTTTTTCATTTGCAGAAAATCAGTTTTTGTTTTCATAAAAATCCCCTCCCGTTTTTTTTTCAGAGGGAAGGATTGACCGATGTGAAAAATCCTTCTTTCTCCAGGAAAGAAGGATGAAAAAACGTATCCATTTATCGGTTTCATTCTCCCTCTGTCCCAGTCCGATTGGATCAAGGCAGATTAAACTGTCAAAATATCACAAAGATTTTTGGTGCAGTTCATTGAAGATACTGCCCTTTTGCTCATGTTAAGTATAACAAAAATTTTCGATCCGATCATGTTTATTTTAAATCGATATCCGCCGAATATACTTTTTCAATGGTTCCTTCGGGAGTTTCAATTAAAAGCGCCCCTTCCTCATTGATGCCGAGCGCCTTGCCAACAATTGTTCCCGCTAATGTTCTGGCGCGAATCTCTTTATGCAGGCTGATTGTATAGCTTTCCCACATGAGTTTTAACGGTTTGAAGCCATGTTTTAAATATGTTTCATACCATTTTTCAAACGCCTTCAAAAACTTTTGAATGACGGTAGCGCGATGAATCGGCTCCCCCTTTTGCAAAGCCATTGAAGAAGCTGTAGAACGAATAGCATCAGGAAAATCTTCTGACCTTTGATTCACGTTTATGCCGATGCCGATGATGACGGAATGCACCTGATCCGCTTCGGCGACCAGTTCCGTCAAAATACCGGCAACCTTTTTTCCGTTGATCAATACATCATTTGGCCATTTAATGCTGGCTTGAAGTCCAGTTGCTTCTTCAATCCCTTCCACTAAAGCAACAGCCGTCAGCAACGTCAACTGCGGCGTTTTGTGGATCGGAATTTTCGGACGGACGATCATGCTCATCCAAATCCCTTTTTCTTTTGGGGAGTGCCACGATCTCGCCATTCGCCCTTTTCCGCCTGTTTGTTCGTCAGCCACAACAATTGTCCCTTCTTTTTCTCCGTTCTGTGACAGTTCATGAGCTATTTTTTGAGTCGAAACAACTGAATCGTAATAAACAATTTGGCGGCCAAACGTTTTTGTTTCAAGCCCTAATTGAATTTCATTTGCGGTGATTTTATCAGGCGTCTTGAGAATGCGGTATCCTTTTTTTCGAACTGCTTCGAGTTCAAACCCCTCTTTTCTAAGCTCTTCTATATGCTTCCATACAGCCGTTCGGGAGCAACCTAACAGATCGCTAATTTTTTGTCCAGAAACAAATCCGCCCTCCGCTTTAGAAAAAGCTTCTAGCAATTTTCGTCTAATTTCTGATTGCAATGGATCAGCCACTCCTTTATGTTTCCGCTGTCATTTTCTAATTTCCTATTTAGTACGTGCTCTTCAATTATTTGTAAATATTTAGATACCCACTGCCCTGGTTTTTTTTCAATGATGTCAAGAATATCTTTTCCTGTTATGGCTAAATCCGTCCTAGAGCGAATCGGAAGATTGATATATTGATCTTTGAGTGTTTGAAAAGCAGAAACATTTTTTTCTTTTTGCAAAACTTGTTTGACTCTTTCCAATTGAAGAGCTGAATCAATCCCTGCTTGATACAATAAATAGTTCGTCCACCCTTTTTCCAACAAAACAGAAAGACGTTCACGCTGCAAAGCAACGTTTTGAATAAGCTTTTTTGGAAGTTTCCATTGCTGTAAAAACATGCGGACATCTTCTATCTTCAACATATAGGTTAAAAAAAGCCAATAATCTTCCCGTTCTGTTAATTGCTGCAAAGGATAGTCGGTTATCTTTAACAATCGATCTTGCAAATGGCTTATTCCTGGCAGATGACGGTATACATCCGTTTCTGCCAACAAGCGGATGGCCTGATTGGATGACTGTCCGGCGAAAAGTTTTTCCATCTCGTTTGTGATCCGCTCAATGGAAATTTCCTTTAGCAATGGGTTCCAGCGGATGATGGCATTTTTTGTTTCTTCCTCTAATTGAAATGAAAGCTGGCTGACAAATCTCAGCGCTCTTAACATTCTCAACGCATCTTCGGAAAAGCGTTCATAAGGATTGCCAACCGTTCGGATGACCCGATTTTTTAAATCATTCTTTCCGCCAAAATAGTCAATGATTTCCCCTGTTTTATCCATCGCCATGGCATTGATGGTGAAATCGCGCCGTCTTAAATCTTCTTTTAATGAGCGGATAAAACGAACATATTGCGGCTTCCGGTAATCGACATATTGTCCTTCCGTCCTGAATGTTGTCACTTCATACGATTTGCCATTCAAAAGTACAATGACGGTTCCGTGTTTTTTACCGACATCAATCGTTTTTGGAAACATTTTTTGCACTTCATCCGGAGTTGCCGACGTTGCAATGTCTACATCGCCTATTTTACGACCCAAGAGGAAATCGCGGACGGAGCCCCCGACAAAATAAGCTTCATATCCATTCTCTTGGATTGTTTCAATTATCGGAAGAGCTTGCAAGAACTCACCTTTCATGTCTAAACACCTTCACTAAGCAGTTCATAATACATACGTTCGTATTTTGACACAATGTTTTCCGAATGGAACTTTTCCCGGGCAATCATTATAGCATTTTCCGACATTTCATTATGAAGGGATTGATCTTCAAGCAGTTGAATTGATTTTTTGGAAATTTCTTCAATATCACCGATTTCCACGATGTAGCCGGTTTTTCCATCTTCAATCACCTCAGGAATGCCGCCGACTCTCGTTCCGATACACGGCACACCGCAAGCCATTGCTTCCAATAAGACCAACCCGAAGCTCTCTTTTTGTGACAGCAAAAACAATAGATCGCTGATGGAATATAATTGATCCAAGTTGTCTTGCTTGCCGAGAAACAGCACTTTGTCTTCAAGTTCCAGACTTTTGACAAGTTTTGACACGACTGTTACTTCAGGCCCATCCCCTACAAGCAAAAGCTTTGCGGGGATTTTTTGCTGAATAAGATGAAAAGCTTTTACAACATCCGGGACACGTTTCACTTTGCGAAAATTGGAAACGTGAATGATCACTTTCTCATCGGCCTGAATGCCGAATTCTTTTTTCAATGATGGCAAATGTTTTTTTTGATAAACCCGTTCATCAATAAAATTATAAACAGTCTCAATTTTTTTTTCAGTCTCTAAAAGTTCATACGTTTGCTCTACCAGCGCTTTCGATACGGCTGTTACCCTGTCGGAAGCATCAATTCCAAATTTTATGGCGATGGACAATGTCGGATCATATCCTAAAACTGTAATATCTGTTCCGTGCAGAGTTGTGACAATTTTAATTTTTCCGCCCACCATCTGTTTGGCCAAGTAAGCGCAAACAGCATGTGGAACAGCGTAATGGACATGCAAAATATCTAATTTTTCCCTTTCGATCACTTCCGCCATTTTGCTTGACAGCGCCAAATCATACGGCGGATATTTAAACACTGAATATTGATTCACTTCCACTTCATGAAAATAAATGTTGCAATAGACTTTATTTAATCGAAAGGGCATGCTTGAGGAAATAAAATGAATTTCATGCCCTCTTTCTGCAAGCATTTTTCCAAGCTCCGTCGCTACAACTCCCGAGCCCCCCACGGATGGGTAACAAGTAATTCCAATTTTCAACTTCCGCATGAAATCATCACCATCTATGCCAGTTTTAACAGCGAAACATTAACGGTTCCTTTTTTCATTTTCATGAACGACGTCTCTCCATTTAAAATCCCCTCGTTCCAATCCGCGGATCAATACTTCTGCTGTT
>NZ_JBVVUU010000001.1:6177-6716 GCF_056032925.1 Aeribacillus sp. JST-2 | reverse complement strand
TGTTAATGGATCTCTGAAAAATAAAACTAAATCCATTTCATTTTTTGCTATAAGGGAACCGATTTCCTGGTCGCCCCCAAATGGACCGGACTGGAAACGATGAATGTTTAATCCCGTGGCTTCTTGGATTCTTAAACCGGTTGTTCCTGTTGCATATAATTCGTGCTTTTCCAAAACACGTTTATATGCAATCGCAAATTGAACCATGTCATCCTTTTTCTTATCATGAGCAATCAATGCAATTTTCATATACGATTTCCCTCACCCTATAATATTTTCCAATCCATAGACAACCGTATCGATTTTCATCACCGTTTCAACCGAGAGTTTTACGCCGGACATAAAGGATGCGCGATTATAGGAATCATGACGGATGGTCAATGTTTGGCCATCACCTCCAAACAACACTTCTTGATGGGCAATTAACCCGGGAAGACGGACGCTATGGATGCGGATGCCATTCCACTCGGCTCCGCGGGCACCGTTTATTGTTTCCTTTTCATCAGGATGTCCCTGTCTTTTGTCTCCGCGAACCTCAT
>NZ_JBVVUU010000001.1:0-5843 GCF_056032925.1 Aeribacillus sp. JST-2 | reverse complement strand
TTTTTCAGGGCTTGTATAAATGCGGACGCCATCTTGAAACCATTCGCCGTCATTCACATGATCAATCACGCCCACAAGTTGAAAATGTTCCGTTTCATTGACAAGTTTTACAGCCTCCCGCCCCATTCGTCCTCTTGGACCGGCGATCACAATTTTTATGTTTTTCATGAATAATCCCCCTTCTATTTTCTCGTCCATCTGTTTTGATCTCTTGTGCGAAATTTGTTCATGACAAGATCATGTGCTTTTTCCAAATCAACGTTTAAGGAATTGGCCATACAAATGAGAACAAACAATAAATCTCCGAGCTCTTCTTCAATCTCCTTTTCTGTTTCCGTTTCTTTTTTTGGCTTTTCCCCATAATAATGATTAACTTCTCTTGCCAGTTCTCCCAACTCCTCAGTCAAACGGGCCAACATCGCCAAAGGGCTGAAATATCCTTCCTTAAACTGGGAAATGTATTCATCTACTTCTTTTTGCAAATCCTGCATTGTTTTGCTGCTCAATTGTTACCACCCCAATCATTTTCTCTTACATGTTAGCGAATTCTTTTGCATTTGACAATAAAACTCTTTTGTTGATTGAATTGTAACATAGAAAGTGATCGATTATAATTAAAAAGCTAATGAAAATCGGAGGTGTCCGTATTGTTGCAAATAAAATTGAAAAATCTTTTTTTTATTCTTTTAGGAGCCTGCATTTTTTCCTTCGGCCTTGTCCATTTTAATATGCAAAACAACTTGGCGGAAGGAGGATTCACAGGAATTACCCTGCTTCTATACTTTTTGTTTCGCATCGATCCTTCCGTTTCCAACCTTGCTTTAAATATTCCAATATTCTTCATCGGTTGGAAGCTTTTAGGCCGGACAACTTTCATCTATACACTTTTCGGTACCATTGCTGTTTCCATTTTTTTATGGATTTTTCAAAGACATCAATTCCAAATTCCCTTGCATGAGGATTTAACGCTTGCGGCTCTATTTGCAGGTGTTTTTCTTGGTATCGGCCTCGGTATCATATTCCGCTATGGCGGAACGACCGGAGGAGTTGATATCATTGCCCGGTTGGTAAGAAAATATTTTGGCTTTAGTATGGGAAAAACGATGTTTCTTTTCGATGCCTTTGTGATCACCCTATCGTTAATTACTTACTTATCTTACCGCGAAGCCATGTATACTCTCGTTGCTGTCTTTATCGCTACAAGGGTGATTGACTTCATTCAGGAAGGTGCGTATAGGGCAAAAGCGGCGATGATCATATCGGATAAAAACGAGGCGATTGCAGAAAAAATTTTAAAAGAAATGGATCGCGGCGTGACCATTTTAAAGGGTCAAGGTTCGTTTACAAAGCAAAACCGCGACATTTTATATTGCGTTGTGGCAAAAAATGAGTTTGTTAGGCTTAAGCAAGTGATCATTTCCGTTGATCCCCACGCCTTTGTTGCTGTCAACGATGTTCATGATGTTCTCGGAGAAGGCTTCACATTGGATGAAAACAAAAATCCGATTGAAAATTAAAAGCTGATTAGATACCATTGGAGCGATGGATCTAGTCAGTCTTTCTTTATTTGTGGCGCTCTTTTGTTTTATCGCTTTTTTCTCCTTTATATTTTTTCCACCCCGTATAGGAAAGTGCGATGAAAATCACGCTGCCGGTTGAAATCATGACCCATAACAGCGAAGGATCTGCTTCATCATTTTTGACACGGCGAAAAATATTTTTTAAATCCTTTTCCATTTCCAATAGCTGCTGAGCTCTTGTTTTCGTTGATATTTCAAAAAACAATTTATCGTTCACCGCTGATATGTGCGTTTCCATCTTTTCAATGTTTTCATTGCTTACATCAACGACAAGGCTGGGATATATGATTGAGTAAAGGGATAAAAAACGGTTCCATTCATGCTGAAAGGCAGACCTATTCCCGTTTTCCGCCTCCGTCTTCATTTCAGCGAACGCGGTCATCATCGGCTCCTCCATGGTGCTCCACAGAGGCTGATGTTCGGAAAGGATCGCATCGACAACGAGACGGAATTGCGTCACTTTCTCAATGCGGTCTTCATAGCTGATTCCTTCTTTTTCAAGGGCTGTGAGCGCTTCATGATAAGAAGTTGAAATGACGCGAAGTTCGTTCATCGATAATTGACTTTCAACATCCTTCTTTTGAAATTCCTTTTCAAAATAAAGGAGCAGCTGCTTTGCTTCTTCCAATCGGCTTTGTTTGGAGAGCTGCCACGCATAGTTTGAAATATCATCTAAATTCTGTAAATTAATATTTTCGTTTGCACTGATTGGCTGTTGCCATTGAAAAATGAAAGTAATAAAGAATAACAACCCGATCCACTTTTTCATTCTTGTCCCTCCCCGTAACTAATAAATTATTATTCAAGAGCGGACAAGAGTAGACCAGGTTTAACATCATTCCCGTCACTATAGATGAAAATCCTGTTTTCTCACAACCAACAAGTAGGCAGTCATGATCGCCAAAATGCTTAGCCAAAAGGTAAAATACCCAATCGGTTCCATATAATCATTTAATACGCTGTACCTCGGCATCATTCCAAAAACATAATCGATTATTTCGTTATGCAACGTCCAAATGGAGGCAGCAATTAAATGTTTTAATTCAAAACGGTAATGAGGAGCATATAGCAGTCCCTCCACTGCCATTCCTAAATGGGAAAAGATAAGCATGACTCCGTAAATGGATAGTGAGCCTGTTTGAATGTATACAAGAAAATTCATGACAACCGCCCAAATGCCGTATTTAAATAAGGTGATCATCGCTAACGCTTCAAACCATTTAAGATGTTTCCCGATAATCAATCCAGTTAATGCGAACACAAAAAACAAACTGGCCGTCGGGCTATCAGGGACAAAAGGAAGAAAAACGAGCGGTGTTTCGATGAGCTGCGATTTATACCAAATGTAGCCATAGATCGTTCCTAGAATATTGATCACAAGCATGGTATATAAAATTGGCCGTTGTTTTAGCAAGTCCCATGTCCAAACCATACATCATTTCACTCGCTTCTATTCACGATTTCACTTTGATTTCTATATAGAAAAAAGCTGACGGATGTCAGCTTTTATTTCGACGTAACACTAGATACAAACTCTGATAAAACCTTCAATTGCTCATCAGTGCCTTTAAAGATGCCAGGCGGCATGCTTCCTTTTCCTTCTTTTGCAATTTTAGCAACTTCCTCAGGTGATAAGCCAGTATCTACAAGGGAAGGACCTGCAGCTCCACCTTGCAAGTTGTCTCCATGACAGGAAACACAGCCTTGTTCTTGGAATATTTTATATCCTTCTGAATTTGTATCAATTTCTGCTTCAGCCCGAATTTTCCCTTGTTCTTTTGCTTGTTCCCAGTCATGCGTCACGACTGATTCCCATGTTAAATAGACGATGGCGGAAACAGCGAGCAGCATCATGCCGACTGCTACCGGACGCTTGTGAGGGCGCCGATCAGGACTGCGATCCAAAAATGGCGCAAGAATTAAAGCCGTAAACGCCAATCCCGGAATTACAATCGCTCCGATGACCGTATAGGGACCTGAGGCGTAAGAATATTTTAAAAGCTGGTATAAAAATAAGAAATACCAGTCGGGAAGCGGGATATATCCGGTATCCGTCGGATCCGCAACACGCTCAAGCGGCGACGGGTGTGCAACGGTTAAACATAAAAAACCGATTAAAAATACCGCACCGACAAGCCATTCTTTCAAAAGAAAGTTCGGCCAGAACGCTTCTGTTTTTCCCGGATACTCGGAATAGTCCTTCGGAATGTTCGGCTTTCTTTCTGCCGAAACACGCGAATCCCCGACAAACTTCATACCTTTTCCGCGATGCATTTGTTCCCCTCCTTTGTTAGGCGGTTCGTTTTGAACCACATGCATGAATCTTTAAAAAACAAGAATCATAGCGGACCTGAAATCCCTTGTTTGCGAATCATCAAGAAGTGCGCTCCCATCAACAAGAAAAGCGCCGCAGGCAAGAAAAATACATGAATGGCAAAGAAGCGCGTCAATGTTTGCGCACCGACAATCTCAGAATGTCCTGCCAATAAAATTTTAACATACTCCCCGATTAACGGAGTGGATTCTGCGATTTGCAATGTAACTTTTGTCGCAAACAAAGCTTTCATATCCCAAGGAAGCAAATATCCTGTCAAGCCCAAACCGAGCATGACGAAGAAAATCAAGACACCGACAATCCAGTTAAGTTCGCGCGGCTTTTTATAGGCTCCTTGGAAAAACACCCGCAAAGTATGTAAAAACATCATGACGATAACCAAACTTGCTCCCCAGTGGTGCATACCGCGGACAATTTGTCCAAATGCCACTTCATTTTGCAAATAGTAAACAGATTCCCAAGCGTTTTTAATATCAGGAACGTAATACATGGTCAAAAACATTCCTGACAGCACTTGAATGACAGTGACAAAAAAAGTCAATCCGCCGAAACAGTAAACAAAAGCGGAAAAATGATGGGCAGGGTTGACATGCTCAGGAACTTCGTGGTCTGCGATATCGCGCCATAAAGGGGTAATATCCAAGCGTTCATCCACCCAATCATACAATTTGTTAAGCACTGATTACGCCCCCCCTTTTGGTTTAGCTTTTCCTAAATATAAAAATCCGTCTTGAATTTTGTACTCATATTCATCCAGCGGAGCAGAAGGCGGTGTACCAGGAACGTTCTTTCCATTTTTTTCATACAATCCTCCGTGGCACGGGCAATAAAATCTGTTGGGGTTTGCTTTATCACCGTTCCAGTTTACGGTACAGCCTAAATGTTTGCAAATGGGAGACAAAGCAACGATCTCACCTTTTTCATTTTTATAAACCCAAGCAGATTTTGGCTCTTCTGCTTCATGCCATGCGTCTTTCTGCTTAATAGTAAAGTCGACGCGTTTAGGCTCATTTGTCAAATCAGCCTCTTTTACGTTCGTATTCACAAATTCGCCTGCCGCTTTCGGCTGCAAAACAGGATCAACGGCAAAGCGAACCATTGGCATCAGCATTCCTGCAGCCATAAAGCCGCCAACACCCGTCAGCGTATAGTTTAAAAATTGACGTCTTGACACACGATGCTGTTTCTCGCTCATCTTTTTTCCCCCCTTATCTCTGGTTAGTACGCCTTGTACGTATGTAACGAATCATATAAAACTAGGACATACTCATGATATATCAATCTTTCTAGAAGGTCAATATCATCGTACCTCAAGAAGCTAAGGAATGAAAAGGTTTTTATGGTTGTCTCCAATATTGTAATAAAATGTTCATAATTTGTTCGATTTGTTCTTGAATAAGCTTTCTTTTCAAATCCTGATCCATATGTTCAAGCGGGATGGACGGAAACCAAATGAATGGATTCCCTGCTTTTTGCCATCTTTCATCACAAGTTAAAAAAACAACATGGCGAAAATGCTGTTTAATGATATTTTCCCATTTTTTTATGCGATTATCCGAATCGTCATCGATCTTTTCAAAATAAGTAAATGGGGGCAAAAGCATGATTCTTCCTTTCATTTGGCGTTCCAGTTCTTGCGAAATAATGTTTGTAAAAACTCCTTTTGAAGCAATTGTTTTCATATTTTCCCCAATAGAAAGAGGAAGCAGCGGCACAACTGCTGTATCAACATATTCTTTTGTTTGAACAAACAAATCGATATCAACGGGATCCCATTTCACTTTTTTTAACTCCTCGTATACTAAGTTTCAGAAAGTTTTTTTATCGAATTTCCAGTCCGATACGCTCCTTGACAATCGCATATCTTGGGTGGTTGCCTTTGTGGGAGGGGCGCGCCCCTCCCACAAAGGGTTGAGCGTACCGGGGTT